>NZ_JACYMG010000020.1:0-63017 GCF_020858035.1 Janthinobacterium sp. EB271-G4-3-2
GTCAAGCTGATCAACCCGATCGCGATGGAAGAAGGTCTGCGCTTCGCTATCCGTGAAGGCGGCCGTACCGTCGGCGCCGGCGTGGTTGCAAAAATCCTCGCATAAGGAAATGTTATGCTTCCACCCGGGGCGTCCTGGGTGGTAGAATAGCACTCCTCGAAAGTTTTACGTAGGGACGTAGCTCAATTGGCAGAGCGTCGGTCTCCAAAACCGAAGGTTGGGGGTTCGATGCCCTCCGTCCCTGCCACCGTCAAGGTGCAGGGCACCGAAAGTAGAAAAATGTCAAATCAATCCGTGCAAACCGTTAGCACGTCGAGTGACAAGATAAAAGTCGCGCTGGCAATAGTAGCTGCGATTGCAGGAGTAGTCGGGTTTTATTACCTGGCAGGCCAACCAGCTCTGGTGCGTGCAAGCGCGCTTGTGGCTGGTTTGGTTATTGCTGTTGCGCTCTTGTATGTCTCGACGACCGGCCGTGAATTTCTCAATTTCGCCAAAGAAGCTGTGCGCGAAACCAAGAAAGTCGTTTGGCCTACCCGCAAAGAAGCCACGCAGATTACCGCGATCGTGTTTGCCTTTGTGCTGGTCATGGCGATTTTCCTGTGGGGCACGGATAAATTGCTCGAGTTTTTGTTGTATGACGTAATTCTGGGTTGGAAAAAATAATGAGCGAAAATGTGCATGATGAAGCGGCGGACGAGTCCGTTCCGGGCGACGCTCCGGTAGCGGACACTGGTGCAGCGCTGAGCGTGCCAGTGAGCAGCAAGCGCTGGTATGTCGTGCATGCTTATTCCGGCATGGAAAAAAGCGTCATGCGCGCACTGACCGAGCGCATCGAGCGCGCGGGCATGCAAGACCAGTTCGGCCAGATCCTGGTGCCGATCGAAGAAGTTGTCGAAGTCAAGAATGGTGTGAAGTCCGTCACCGAACGTCGTTTCTATCCTGGCTATGTGCTGGTTGAAATGGAAATGACGGACGAGAGCTGGCATTTGGTCAAGAACACCAGCAAGGTTACCGGTTTCATTGGTGGCAAGTCGAACAAGCCGACGCCGATCTCCGCGCGCGAAATCGATGGCATCATGAAGCAGATGCAGGAAGGTGTTGAAAAGCCCCGTCCAAAAACCTTGTACGAAGTGGGCGAGCAAGTCCGCATCAAGGATGGCCCGTTCACCGACTTCAACGGCAATGTCGAAGAAGTCAACTACGAGAAATCCAAAGTACGCGTCTCGGTCACCATTTTCGGCCGCGCTACCCCGGTGGAACTCGAATTCGGCCAGGTCGAAAAAGTTTAAGTCTGTCTCAAGCGCCACCAGGAGCGTTGCGGTAGTAACAGCAAAATCCGGTCAGAGGAGCCCCGCCAGGGTAGGATCGGCGGGGCGCTACTACTCAATCCAAGATAGGAGCCATCATGGCAAAGAAAATCATTGGTTTTATCAAGCTGCAAGTGCCAGCTGGTAAAGCAAACCCATCCCCACCAATCGGTCCAGCTCTGGGTCAACGCGGTCTGAACATCATGGAATTCTGCAAAGCGTTCAACGCGCAGACCCAAGGTATGGAGCCAGGCATGCCGATTCCAGTCGTGATCACCGCGTTTGCGGACAAGTCCTTCACGTTCGTGATGAAGACGCCTCCAGCAACCTACCTGATCAAAAAAGCTGCTGCGATCACCAAAGGTTCGCCGAAGCCACATACCGACAAAGTCGGTACGCTGACCCGCGCACAAGCTGAAGAAATCGCTAAATTGAAAACCCCTGATCTGACCGCTGCCGACATGGATGCTGCTGTACGCACCATCGCTGGTTCCGCTCGTTCGATTGGTATCACGGTGGAAGGTGTTGTATAATGGCTAAGTTATCCAAACGTATCAAGGCTTTGAAAGCCAAAGTCGACCGTACCAAAGTGTACGCTTTCGACAACGCTGTCGCTCTGATCAAAGAGTGCGCAACGGCCAAGTTCAATGAATCGATCGACGTATCGGTACAACTGGGTGTTGATCCTAAGAAATCCGACCAAGTGGTGCGCGGCTCCGTCGTGCTGCCAGCTGGTACCGGCAAAACCGTACGCGTGGCAGTATTCGCGTCGGGCGAAAAAGCGGAAGCTGCCAAAGCAGCTGGCGCCGACATCGTTGGTATGGAAGACCTGGCTGAGCAGATCAAAGCTGGCGACATGCCTTTCGACATCGTTATCGCTTCGCCAGATACCATGCGTATCGTTGGTACCCTGGGTCAGATCCTGGGCCCACGCGGCATGATGCCTAACCCGAAAGTTGGCACTGTTACTCCTGACGTCGCTACCGCCGTGAAAAACGCGAAAGCCGGTCAAGTTCAGTACCGTACCGACAAATCCGGTATCATCCACGCTACCATCGGCCGTAAATCGTTCGCTGACGCAGATCTGAAATCGAATCTGGTCGCACTGATCGACGCACTGAACAAAGCCAAGCCAGCATCGAGCAAAGGCGTGTACCTGCGCAAAGTTTCGCTGTCGTCGACCATGGGCGCTGGCGTCCGTGTTGACCAGGCTAGCCTGGCAGCTTAAGTAACAGAATCAAGTCCTGTAGCGCCTTCGGGCGCTGCGGGCGCATCTTTGGGCTGTCTGCCCGGTGTTCGCACCAGGCAGGCAGACAATCAAAGACCGTTGGGCCGACTGCGATCGCACATGCAGAAGGTTAATAGGCTTGCCGGCAACGACAAGTGCCCAACGCAGATGGTGTACCCGAACAAGTTTTGTAGTCCTCATGCTGCGTGAATTCATCCGCTCAGTTTAGTACTTCTTGACTTCGGACGCC
The DNA here is from genome assembly GCF_020858035.1 of Janthinobacterium sp. EB271-G4-3-2. Lineage (NCBI taxonomy): Bacteria > Pseudomonadati > Pseudomonadota > Betaproteobacteria > Burkholderiales > Oxalobacteraceae > Janthinobacterium > Janthinobacterium sp. EB271-G4-3-2. The sequence continues at coordinate 2,786 of NZ_JACYMG010000020.1, forward strand.
GTGTTCGAACCGATGCAAGGCGCTCAACCACTCGGTTGTGATCGCTGAACATCATTTAAGGAGGTTGACCGTGAGTCTCAATCTGAATGACAAAAAGGCCGTCGTCGCCGAAGTTTCCGCACAAGTAGCTAATGCGCAAACGATCGTCGTGGCCGAATATCGTGGCATCCAGGTTGGTCACTTGACGCAACTGCGTGCTAAAGCGCGTGCCCAAGGCGTGTACCTGCGTGTGTTGAAAAACACTCTGGCTCGTCGCTCCGTTGAAGGTACCGCATTCGCCAGCCTGGCAGATGCCATGACCGGCCCGTTGATCTACTCGATCTCGGCCGATGCCGTTGCAGCAGCTAAAGTCATCGCTGACTTCGCTAAAACCAACGACAAACTGGTCATCAAAGCAGGTAACTACGCAGGCAAGCCGCTGGATACAGCTGCTGTCACCGCGTTGGCGAGCATTCCTAGCCGTGAAGTCCTCATTTCGCAGTTGTTGGGCGTTATGCTGGCTCCGGTTTCGGGCTTTGCACGTGGTCTGGCTGCCCTGGCAGCGAAAAAAGGCGAAGGCGCCGAAGCTCCTGCAGAAGCAGCAGCAGAAGAAGCCCCAGCAGCCGCTTAATTGCGCGCGCTTTTTTCTCTCAGTACCAATCTGATGTAACTAACGTAATAAATTTAGGAGTTTCAAAATGGCAATTAGCAAAGACGATATCCTGGAAGCAGTTAGCGCCATGTCCGTAATGGACCTGAACGACCTGGTTAAAGCATTCGAAGAAAAATTCGGCGTGTCCGCAGCAGCGATGGCTTCGGCCGGTCCTGCAGCAGGCCCAGCAGCAGCTGCTGAAGAGCAAACCGAGTTCAACGTTGTGCTGGACACCTTCGGCGCAAACAAAGTTGGCGTCATTAAAGCAGTTCGCGAAATCACCGGCCTGGGCTTGAAAGAAGCTAAAGACCTGGTCGATGGCGCACCAAAAACTGTGAAAGAAGCAGTGTCGAAAGCTGACGCTGAAGCTGCAGTGAAGAAACTGATTGAAGCCGGCGCAACCGCTTCGATGAAGTAATATCTGTACCGGCGGCAGTTAGCGCCCGAGTCAAAGTCTGAGGTTTCCCCTCGCAAGGGGGGAAATCCGACTTTGGCTCCTTTGTCGTCTGCATCGTATTTGTCACGTAGTTGTAGCAGCAGTTTTTATTCGATTCAAGCCGGAAAGCAGAGCCTTGAGGTTTCGTCTGTGTCACACGCAGCGGTGCAAACGAACACTTGCAAAACCTGAATTTTCTATCCTTTCTGTCACTCACGGAGTGTCCATGCACTACTCATTTACTGAGAAGAAACGCATTCGCAAATCATTCGCGAAGCGCGCCAACGTTCACCACGTTCCGTTCCTGCTGGCGACCCAGCTCGAGTCTTATCATAGCTTCTTGCAAGAGGACATAGCACCGTCCGGCCGCAAGAATGATGGCCTGCAGTCGGCTTTCACTTCGATTTTCCCTATCGTTTCGCACAATGGTTTTGCGCGTCTCGAATTCTTGTCGTACGTTCTGGGCGATCCTGCCTTTGACGTCAAAGAATGTCAACAACGTGGCCTGACGTTCGCGTCGCCGCTGCGCGCGAAAGTGCGCCTGGTGATCCTGGACAAGGAATCGCCAACCAAGCCCGTCGTCAAAGAGATGAAGGAACAGGAGGTCTACATGGGCGAATTGCCGCTCATGACGACCACCGGTTCGTTCGTCATCAACGGCACGGAGCGGGTTATCGTTTCCCAGCTGCACCGTTCGCCTGGCGTGTTCTTCGAGCATGACCGCGGCAAGACCCACTCGTCCGGTAAACTGCTGTTCTCCGCACGTATCATTCCTTACCGCGGTTCGTGGCTGGACTTCGAGTTCGACCCGAAAGACATCCTGTTCTTCCGCGTCGACCGCCGCCGCAAGATGCCAGTAACGATCCTGCTCAAAGCCATCGGCATGTCGCACGAGCAAATCCTGGCGAACTTCTTCGTCTTCGACAACTTCAATCTGCGCTCCGAAGGCGCGGAGATGGAATTCGTCTCCGAGCGTCTGCGCGGCGAAGTGGCGCGTTTCGACATCGTCGACAAGTCGGGCAAGACCCTGGTGCTGAAAGACAAGCGTATCAACGCGAAACACGTGCGTGATATCGAAGCTGCCGGCATCAAGCACATTTCCGTACCGGAAGACTACCTGCTGGGCCGCGTATTGGCGAAAAATATCGTCGATGGCGACACCGGTGAAGTCGTCGCTTCCGCGAACGATGAGCTGACCGAAGATCTGTTGGGCCGCCTGCGCGATGCCAACATTTCCGAAATCCAGACCTTGTACACGAACGACCTGGATCAGGGCGCCTACATCTCGCAAACCCTGCGTATCGACGACACCGCCGACCAGATGGCTGCGAAAGTGGCGATCTACCGCATGATGCGTCCAGGCGAGCCGCCAACGGAAGACTCCGTTGAAGCGCTGTTCAATGGCCTGTTCTACAACTCGGACCGCTACGACCTGTCGGCCGTGGGCCGCATGAAGTTCAACCGCCGCATTGGCCGCGATGAACTGACCGGCGCCATGACCCTGTCGAACGAAGACGTGCTGGCCGTGATCAAGATCCTGGTGGAACTGCGCAATGGCCGCGGCGAAGTCGACGATATCGATCACCTGGGTAACCGTCGCGTGCGTTGCGTGGGCGAACTGGCCGAGAATCAATTCCGCGCCGGTCTGGTGCGTGTTGAGCGCGCCGTCAAGGAACGCCTCGGCCAAGCCGAAGCGGACAACCTGATGCCGCACGACCTGATCAACTCGAAGCCGATTTCGGCTGCGATTCGCGAGTTTTTCGGTTCGTCCCAGCTGTCGCAGTTCATGGACCAAACCAATCCTCTGTCGGAAATTACCCACAAGCGCCGCGTATCGGCTCTGGGACCCGGCGGTCTGACACGCGAACGCGCCGGCTTTGAAGTGCGCGACGTGCATCCGACCCACTACGGCCGCGTCTGCCCGATCGAGACACCGGAAGGTCCGAACATTGGTCTGATCAACTCGCTGGCGTTGTATGCCCGCCTGAATGAATACGGCTTCCTGGAAACCCCGTACCGCAAGGTCGAAGGCTCCAAGATTACCGATCAGATCGACTACCTGTCCGCCATCGAAGAAGGCCGCTACATCATCGCTCAGGCGAATGCGACCATCAACGACGCCGGCATGCTGTCCGATGAACTGGTTTCGGCCCGTGAAGCCGGCGAAACCATCCTGGTCTCCCCGGAGCGCATCCAGTACATGGACGTGGCGCCAGGCCAGATCGTTTCCGTCGCTGCCTCGCTGATTCCGTTCCTCGAACACGATGATGCGAACCGTGCATTGATGGGCGCCAACATGCAACGCCAGGCCGTGCCTTGCTTGCGTCCGGAAAAAGCGCTGGTCGGTACCGGTATCGAACGCACCGTTGCGGTCGACTCGGGCACCACCGTGCAAGCGCTGCGTGGCGGTATCGTCGATTACATCGATGCGGGCCGTGTCGTGATTCGCGTCAATGATGACGAAGCGACCGCTGGTGAAGTGGGCGTCGACATCTACAACCTGATCAAGTACACCCGTTCGAACCAGAACACCAACATCAACCAGCGTCCTATCGTGCAAGTGGGCGACCGTGTTGCCAAGCGCGACGTGATCGCCGACGGCGCATCGACCGACCTGGGTGAATTGGCGCTGGGCCAGAACATGACCGTGGCCTTCATGCCATGGAATGGTCTGAACTTCGAAGATTCGATCCTGATCTCGGAAAACGTCGTCAAGGACGACCGCTACACCTCGATTCACATCGAAGAGTTGTCGGTGGTGGCCCGTGACACGAAACTGGGCGCGGAAGAAATTACGCGCGACATCTCGAACCTGGCTGAAAACCAGCTGGCACGTCTGGATGAGTCCGGTATCGTCTACATCGGCGCTGAAGTCCAAGCGGGCGACACCCTGGTTGGTAAAGTGACGCCGAAGGGCGAAACCCAGCTGACCCCGGAAGAGAAGCTGTTGCGCGCGATTTTCGGCGAAAAAGCCTCGGACGTGAAAGATACGTCGTTGCGCGTGCCTTCGGGCATGATCGGTACCGTGATCGACGTGCAAGTCTTCACCCGTGAAGGCATCGTGCGCGACAAGCGTGCCCAGCAAATTATCGATGACGAACTGAAACGCTTCCGTCTGGATCTGAACGACCAGATGCGTATCGTCGAAGGCGATGCCTTCCAGCGTCTGGAAAAAATGCTGATCGGCAAAGTTGTCAACGGCGGCCCTAAAAAGCTGGCCAAAGGCGCCAAGATCACCAAGGACTACCTGGCCGATCTGGACAAATACCACTGGTTCGACATCCGCCCTGCGGACGACGATGCAGCGGTAGCGCTGGAAGCGATCAAGGAATCGATCAACGAGAAGCGTCACCAGTTCGATCTGGCCTTCGAAGAGAAGCGCAAGAAACTGACGCAAGGCGATGAGCTGCAACCAGGCGTGCAAAAAATGGTCAAGGTGTACCTGGCCGTGAAACGCCGCCTGCAGTCGGGCGACAAGATGGCAGGTCGCCACGGTAACAAGGGTGTGGTTTCCCGTATTGTTCCTGTGGAAGACATGCCATACATGGCCGACGGCACGCCAGCCGACGTTGTGCTGAACCCGCTGGGCGTTCCTTCGCGGATGAACGTTGGTCAGATTCTCGAGACGCACTTGGGCTGGGCTGCCAAGGGTCTGGGTATCCGCATCGGCGAAATGCTGAAGGCGCAAACCAAGGTCGATCAAGTGCGCAAGTACCTGACGACGATCTACAACGACAACGGCCGCGCGGAAGATCTGAACGACTTCGACGACGAAGAGATCATGAAGCTGGCGGAAAACCTGAAAAAAGGTGTTCCATTCGCCACGCCAGTGTTCGACGGCGCCAATGAAGAAGAGATCCGCCGCATGCTGGACCTGGCGTATCCGGACGACATCGCCAAGAACCTGGGCATGACCGCTTCGAAAAACCAGGTGACCATGTATGACGGTCGCACCGGTGAAGCGTTCGAGCGCAAGGTCACTGTCGGCGTCATGCACATGCTGAAACTGCATCACTTGGTCGATGACAAGATGCATGCGCGTTCGACCGGTCCTTACTCGCTGGTCACGCAACAGCCGCTGGGTGGTAAAGCCCAGTTCGGTGGTCAGCGTTTCGGTGAGATGGAAGTCTGGGCACTGGAAGCGTATGGCGCGTCGTATGTCTTGCAAGAGATGTTGACGGTCAAGTCCGATGACGTGAATGGCCGTACCAAAGTGTACGAGAACCTCGTCAAGGGCGACCACGTGATCGACGCCGGCATGCCGGAATCGTTCAACGTGCTGGTCAAGGAAATCCGTTCGCTCGGTATCGATATCGACCTCGAACGCAACTAAACGACAGCACCCTGTCATTTGGTTTGGGAAACACAAAGCCCGGCTGGGAAACCACGCCGGGCAATGTAGTCTCAGGAATATAGAAATTTAATCACCTCTGGAGTGATACATGAAAGCACTGCTCGATCTATTCAAGCAAGTACAGACCAACGAGACCTTCGATGCAATCAAGATCGGTCTCGCTTCGCCTGAGAAAATCCGTTCGTGGTCCTACGGCGAAGTCAAGAAGCCGGAAACCATCAACTACCGTACCTTCAAGCCTGAGCGCGACGGCCTGTTCTGCGCCAAGATCTTTGGCCCGATCAAGGATTACGAATGCCTGTGCGGCAAGTACAAGCGCCTGAAACACCGCGGCGTGATCTGCGAAAAGTGCGGCGTCGAAGTTACCCTGGCCAAAGTGCGCCGCGAGCGCATGGGCCACATCGAGCTGGCCTCGCCGACCGCGCACATCTGGTTCCTGAAATCGCTGCCGTCGCGTCTGGGCATGGTCCTGGACATGACCCTGCGGGACATCGAACGCGTGCTGTACTTTGAAGCATACGTCGTGACCGATCCAGGCATGACCCCGCTGAAAAAGTGCCAGATCATGTCGGAAGACGACTACGCCGCCAAGTACGAAGAGTACGGCGACGACTTCACCGCCTTCATGGGCGCCGAAGGTATCCGTGAACTGCTGCGCTCGATCGACATCCACCGCGATGCCGAAACCCTGCGCGTGGAACTGAAGGAATCGAAATCCGAAGCCAAGATCAAGAAATACGCGAAGCGCCTGAAAGTGCTGGAAGCGTTCCAACGTTCGGGCATCAAGCCTGACTGGATGATCATGGAAGTGCTGCCAGTGCTGCCGCCGGAACTGCGTCCGCTGGTACCGCTGGACGGTGGCCGTTTCGCGACCTCGGATCTGAACGATCTGTATCGCCGCGTCATCAACCGTAACAACCGTCTGAAACGCCTGATGGAGCTGCGCGCTCCAGAGATCATCACGCGCAACGAAAAGCGCATGCTGCAAGAAGCGGTCGATTCGCTGCTGGACAACGGCCGTCGCGGCAAAGCGATGACCGGCGCCAACAAGCGTCCGCTGAAATCGCTGGCAGAGATGATCAAGGGCAAGGGCGGCCGTTTCCGTCAAAACTTGCTGGGCAAACGCGTCGATTATTCCGGTCGTTCGGTCATCGTCGTGGGTCCGCAATTGAAACTGCATCAGTGCGGCTTGCCGAAACTGATGGCGCTGGAACTGTTCAAGCCATTCATTTTCAATAAACTGGAACTGATGGGTCTGGCTACCACGATCAAGGCCGCCAAAAAGCTGGTCGAGATTCAAGAGCCGGTCGTGTGGGACATCCTGGAAGACGTGATCCGTGAACATCCGATCATGTTGAACCGCGCACCGACCTTGCACCGTCTGGGTATCCAGGCGTTCGAGCCAGTCCTGATTGAAGGCAAGGCCATCCAGCTGCACCCGCTCGTCTGCGCCGCATTCAACGCCGACTTTGACGGTGACCAAATGGCGGTCCACGTTCCTCTGTCGATCGAAGCGCAGATGGAAGCACGCACCCTGATGCTGGCATCGAACAACATCCTGTTCCCATCGAACGGCGAACCATCGATCGTTCCTTCCCAGGATATCGTGTTGGGTCTGTACTACGCGACCCGCGAAGCGATCAATGCGAAGAACGAAGGGATGATGTTCCCTGACGTGTCGGAAGTGATCCGCGCCTACGACAACAAGGAAGTCGAACTGACGACCCGCGTCACCGTGCGTATTACCGAATACCCGAAAAACGCCGAAACGGGCGAATTCGAGAAAACGGTAACGCGTTACGAAACGACGATCGGCCGTGCGATCCTGTCGGAAATTCTGCCAAAAGGCCTGCCGTTCTCCGTCCTGAACCGCGCGCTGAAAAAGAAAGAAATTTCCAAGCTGATCAACACGTCGTTCCGCAAGTGCGGCCTGCGCGCCACCGTGGTGTTCGCAGACAAACTGATGCAATCGGGTTTCCGCCTGGCGACACGCGCCGGTATCTCGATCTGCGTCGACGACATGCTGGTACCGCCTCAAAAAGTCACTTTGATCGCGACGGCCGAATCGGAAGTCAAGCAGATCGAACAGCAATACGCCTCGGGTCTCGTGACCGCCGGCGAGCGTTACAACAAGGTAGTCGATATCTGGGGCAAAACCTCGGATGAAGTCGGCAAGGCCATGATGGACCAGCTCAAAGTCGAAGACGTGATCCGCCGCGACGGCACCAAGTCGACGCAAGAATCGTTCAACGCCATTTACATGATGGCCGACTCCGGCGCGCGCGGTTCCGCAGCCCAGATTCGCCAGTTGGCCGGTATGCGTGGTCTGATGGCCAAACCGGATGGCTCGATTATCGAAACGCCGATTACCGCGAACTTCCGCGAAGGTCTGAACGTTTTGCAGTACTTCATTTCGACCCACGGCGCGCGTAAAGGTCTGGCCGATACGGCGCTGAAAACGGCTAACTCCGGTTACCTGACGCGTCGTCTGGTTGACGTGACGCAAGACTTGGTGGTGATCGAAGACGATTGCGGCACCATGAACGGCGCCGTCATGAAGGCACTGGTCGAAGGTGGTGAAGTCATCGAACCGTTGCGTGACCGTATCCTCGGCCGCGTGGTGGTGCATGACGTCGTCAATCCTGAAACCCAGGAAACGCTGTACGAAGCCGGCACCTTGATGGATGAAGACATGGTCGAAGAGATCGAGCGTCTGTCCATCGATGAAGTCAAGGTCCGTACGCCACTGACTTGCGACACGCGCTTCGGCCTGTGCGCCAAGTGCTATGGCCGCGACCTGGGCCGCGGCATGCTGGTCAACGCCGGCGAAGCCGTCGGTGTCGTGGCAGCGCAGTCGATTGGTGAGCCTGGTACCCAGCTGACCATGCGTACGTTCCACATTGGTGGTGCGGCATCGCGTGCGGCAGTGGCATCGTCGGTGGAAGCCAAGTCGAACGGTACCATCCGCTTCACGGCAACCATGCGTTACGTGACGAACGGCAAGGGCGCGCAAATCGTCATTTCCCGTTCCGGCGAAGTGCTGATTACCGACGACCATGGCCGTGAGCGTGAGCGTCATAAAGTACCGTACGGTGCGACCCTGATCGTCAAGGACGGCATGGTCATCAAGGCCGGTACGGCCCTGGCAACGTGGGATCCGCTGACCCGTCCGATCATTACCGAATACGCCGGTCAAGTGCGTTTCGAGAACGTCGAAGAAGGCGTTACCGTTGCCCGTCAGGTCGACGAAGTGACCGGTCTGTCCACCCTGGTGGCGATCGATGCGAAGCGTCGCGGTTCGTTGACCAAAACGTTGCGTCCGCAAGTCAAGCTGATCAACGACGCGAACGAAGAAGTCAAGATCGCCGGCACCGAACACTCGGTGGCGATCGGCTTCCAGGTCGGCGCGCTGATCATGGTCAAGGACGGTCAACAGGTATCGGTTGGTGAAGTGCTGGCACGTATTCCTACCGAATCGCAAAAAACGCGCGATATTACCGGTGGTCTGCCACGCGTTGCCGAACTGTTCGAAGCGCGCTCGCCGAAAGATGCCGGTATGCTGGCGGAAGTCACGGGTACGGTTGCGTTCGGTAAAGAAACCAAGGGCAAGCAGCGTCTGGAAATCACGGACATGGACGGCAACAAGCATGAGTTCTTGATCACCAAGGACAAACAAGTGCTGGTGCATGACGGCCAAGTCGTGAACAAGGGCGAGATGATCGTGGACGGCCCGGCCGATCCGCAAGACATCCTGCGCCTGCTGGGTATCGAAGCGCTGGCACGTTACATCGTTGACGAAGTGCAAGACGTGTACCGTCTGCAAGGCGTGAAGATCAATGACAAGCACATCGAAGTGATCGTGCGTCAGATGCTGCGCCGTGTTCAGATCGTCAATGCCGGCGACACCAACTACATCGTTGGCGAGCAGGTAGAGCGTTCGGAACTGCTGGACGAGAACGATCGCATGGCCGTTGAGAACAAGATTCCAGCGACCTACGAAAACGTCTTGCTGGGTATTACCAAGGCATCGCTGTCGACCGATTCGTTCATCTCGGCCGCATCGTTCCAGGAAACCACCCGCGTGCTGACCGAAGCGGCGATCATGGGCAAGCGCGATGGTCTGCGCGGCCTGAAAGAGAACGTCATCGTCGGCCGCCTGATTCCTGGCGGTACGGGCCTGGCCTTCCACCGCGCACGCAAAGAGAAAGAAGCGTGGGAAGTGGAAGAGCGTCAAGCGCTGCTGCTGGCCGAGAAAGCCTCGATGGCTGGCGAAGCTGCAGAAGCGTTGCAGGATATCGAGACTCAGCAACACCACGGCGACGAAGCGTAATCTGCGCTGCTAGCTGACAAGAACGGCACCTTCGGGTGCCGTTTTTTATGGCCGTTACTGCGGCCTTCCACCGCACAGGCAAGGAGAAGGCAGTGTGGGAAGTGGAAGAGCGCCAAGCGCTGCTGCTGACCGATAAAGCCCCCTTGGCCGGTGAAACTACCGAAGATTTGCTGACCATCGTAACCCGGTAACACCACGGCGACGAAGCGTAATCTGCGCTGCTAGCTGACAAGAACGGCACCTTCGGGTGCCGTTTTTTTATGGCCGTTACTGCGGCCGTCCACCGCACAGGCAAGGAGAAGGCAGTGTGGGAAGTGGAAGAGCGCCAAGCGCTGCTGCTGACCGATAAAGCCCCCTTGGCCGGTGAAACTACCGAAGATTTGCTGACCATCGTAACCCGGTAACACCACGGCGACGAAGCGTAATCTGCGCTGCTAACTGCAAGAACGGCACCTTCGGGTGCCGTTTTTTTATGCTTTGCACATTAATGAATACACGCTCGCATGCAAACAGATTGGAGTGCGAAAAATCGTCATCATTTATGCGATGCATTGAAAAGGGCGCGATCATCGGATGTTGCCTATTCGTGCTTGGTATTTCTATTGGCAGGATAAGTAAATGGAGAATGAATTAAGTATTGAAACTCCTGCAGAGCCATGTTGCTATTGACAGCTGAGATTGAAAATCAGATCCATATGCAGGTATTTGATCCCGCTTGGTTTGTGAATAAATATGGCCGAGTTACTGTTATGTCGGGCATGCTTGAATTGATGGGCTAAACCAGGAGATACCGTTGCGTCAGACCGGTGGTTGCGGTGGACCGCGATATCCAGCCGGCGCGCCAGCGAATCTGAAGTGAGCGCTCACAAAGAATGTGGCTGCGAACTGCCTGCCGCTGTGTCATTGTCATTCGTTGCGCATGGGCTCGTCCAATTACCGGTGACGGCGCAACACGGCGTTGTTGTGGGGGCAAGCCCTATTGTCTACGCCACGCCAGTTTCCAGTTTATTCATGCTAAGATTTGGCGCATGATTGCCCAAGCCCTGTTTACTCCCGCCCAGCAGAAACTGCTGGGTTTGCTCTTTGTCCGCGTGAATGAAGGCTTTCACTTGAACGAGATCATGCGCTTGACGGGTCTGGGCAGCGCGTCGGCGCAGCGGGAACTGCGCCGGCTGCATGAGGCCGGCCTGATCACGGCGGAGCGGATCGGCAATGTGCGGCGCTTCTGGCCCAACAAGGAAAGCCTCGTGTATCCGGAGTTAAGCGGGCTGGTGCAGAAAACCTTCGGCATCGTCGGCGTGCTCAGCATGACCTTGGCGCCCTTGCGTGCCCAGCTGCACCTGGCATTCGTGTCGGGCGCCACGGCGAAGGGACAGGATATGCCCGGCAGCGCCATCGACTTGCTGCTGGTGGGTGAAGAAGCCAATTATGGCGATCTGTTGACGGGATTGGCCCCGGCCGAGCGAACCTTACGGCGTAAAATCAATCCCAACCTATATACGCTGGCCGATTATCGCCGGCGGCTACGTGAAGGTCAGCCATTTCTGCTGCAGGTATTACAGCAGCCGAAGTTGTTTGTCATCGGTGATGAATCGCTATTGCATGCGCTGGCATTGCCGGATTCTTCATTACAAACGAATGACATGCCATCTGTATTCTAAAGGCCGGGCCTGGCATTCAATTTCTGATGCATGAAATTGTTGGCCAGAATAATATCTGAGGCGGATTGATCGTATGATGAATAAACTACAGGCTTTCGGTTTAATTGTTTCCCAGGCGGTGCGCGGTGAATTAACGTTTCCCACGAGCGTTAATTCCGCACTGCAATTGCAATTGGCTCTGGCTGAACCGGACTGCCATATCGACCATGCGATCAAGCTGGTATTGGGCGAGCCCTTGCTGGCGGCGCGCACGGTCGCGCTGGCCAACTCGGCCGTTTACAGCCGCGGCGATGCGGCGCCCGTGACCAGCGTGCGCGCCGCCGTCATGCGCATGGGCTACCGCAATCTGTACGCGCTGGTGGCGGCCATGGTGGTGCGCCAGTTCGGCAGCAAGATCATCGATCCCGTCCTGCGCCAGAAGGCGGCCCAGCTGTGGGAACATACTGCCCACGTGGCGGCGCTGGCGCACGTGCTTGCCCGCCGCGTGACGCACGTCGATGCCGACACGGCGCTGTTCGCCGGCATCGTGCACGAGGTGGGTGGTTTTTACCTGTTGTCGCGCGCCGACGAATTTCCCGGCCTGCTCGACGACGATGCGGATCACTGGATGGAATCCGCCGAAGAAATCATTTCCCGTGAAGTCATGAAGAAGCTCTTGATCCCGCTGGCCGTGAGCGAAGCCATCGAAGGCTTGCGCGATGGCTTGCTGTCGATTCCGCCCGACTCCCTGCTCGACACCTTGTTGTTGGCCAAGCAGCTGTCGCCCGTGCAGTCGCCGTTGCAGGTGACCTATGTGGAAATGCTCACGCCTTCCGATTCCGTCATCGATTTCATTATCGATAACGAGACCCTGCAAAGCATCCTCGCCGAATCGGCCGAGGAAGTGCGCTCGATGAGTGCCGCGCTGCTCGTCTGAGCTCGTCCGAGATCAGCGCATTGTTCGTCTGGCCCTGCCGCGCTGCCTGCCAGCGCCGTCAGGGGCCTGGATGCAGCACGACCTTGATGCATTGCTCCTGTTTCTTTTGGAAGATTTCGTAGCCGTGCGGCGCTTCGTCCAGGGTCAAGTGGTGGGAAATGATGGCGCCGGGATCGAGTTCGCCCCGTTGTATCCTTTCCAGCAGCGGCTGCATGTAGCGCTGCACGTGCGTTTGCCCCGTCTTGATGGTCAATGAACGGTTCATGATGGAGCCGAACGGGATCTTGTCGCTGAAGCCGCCATACGCGCCCGGTACCGAAACGACGCCGCCGTTGCGGCACGCCATCAAGGCTTCGCGCAGGGCCGTGGGACGGTCCGATTCCAGTTTCATGGTCTGCTTGAGGCGGTCGTAGATATAGCTGACGCCGGAACCGTGGGCTTCCATGCCGACGGCATCGATGCAGGCATCGGGACCCCGTCCTCCCGTCATTTCCCGCAGGGCGTCGGGCACGTCCACGGCATCGAAATGCAGGGTTTCCGCACCGGACAGTTCGCGCGCCATGCGCAGGCGTTCCGGGTAATGGTCGATGGCGATGACGCGCTCGGCGCCGAGCAGGAAGGCGCTCTGGATGGCGAATTGCCCCACGGGGCCGCAGCCCCATACGGCCACCACCTGGCCTGGCGTGATGGCGCAGGCTTCGGCCGCCATGTAGCCGGTCGGCAGTATGTCCGAAAGGAATAGTACCTGTTCATCCTTGAGCTCGTCCGGTACCTTGATGGGGCCGACGTCGGCAAACGGCACGCGCACATATTCGGCCTGGCCGCCCGCGTAGCCGCCCGTCAGATGGGAATAGCCAAAGATGCCCGCGCCCGAATGGCCCCACATCTTTTCCGCCATATAGGCGTTGGGATTGGAGTTCTCGCACACCGAGTACAGCTGCTGCTCGCAAAAGAAGCAGCGTCCGCAGGCAATGGGAAATGGCACCACCACCCGTTCTCCCACCTTGCGCTTGCGCACAGCGGAACCCACCTCCACCACCTCGCCCATGAACTCATGGCCGAGGATATCGCCTTGCTCCATGGTGGGCACGACGCCATTGTAGAGGTGCAAGTCGGAGCCGCAGATGGCCGTGGAAGTGACTTTGATGATGGCGTCGCCGGGATTGAGGATGGCCGGATCGGGCACCTGTTCGATTCGTACGTCGCGCTTGCCGTGCCAGCAATTGGCCTTCATGACACACCTCCGTTTGCTTGCGGTCGAGGGGAAGATGCCGTGCCGCCAGCCTTGTGCAGCAAGCGCGTCTTGAAGCTGCGCTTGCCCGACGGCTGGCCCTCGGTGGTGCTGACCTCGCCCGTTTCCATCCACTGCTTGAAGCGGCGCAAGGTGGTCTCGATCTTGTAGGCGGGCGCCTGGCTGAACAGGCCGGTCACGGCCGTGCCCACCTTGCCGGCCGGCGCCTGCATGTGCAGTTGCATGGTGACCACGGTGCCGCGCCCGTCCGGTGCGGGCGACAGTTCCAGCGCCCCCGTTTCCGCATGGTTTTCCGCCGCGCGCCAGCGCATGCCCTGGCCCGGACGCTCTTGCGTCAGTTCGCCTATCCACACGCCTTCGACGCTGTGCCAGCGCGAGCGGCGCGCGTCGATTATCTGCACCGACTGCAAGCCCGGCATGAAGCGGGGCAGGTTTTCCAGGTCGCGCCAGGCGCGGTAGCAATCGTCGGCGGAACGGTTGACGATGACGCTCTTTTGCAGCGCCAGCCCCTCTTCGCCGGGCGCGGGCAATTCGCTCAGCTTGCGCGGCGCCAGTTGTGCGCTGGCGATATAGTCGATGGCCGTCACGCCTGCCACCACGGCTGCCGTCGCCGCCAGGCGTGTGCGCGCATTGCGCCGGCTGGCCATGGCCACGCCCAGCAGCGACAGGTCCATGGCGTCGCCGGCGATGCGCGACCAGCGCCATGCCGGCCGGGTTTCTCCGCGCAGCAAGGCCACGCCGCAAGCCATTTCGCGCAGGCCGATGGCGCGTATCCAGACAGACGAGACGCCGCGCAGGCCGCTGGCCCGCGCCAGTCCGCGCGGCGCCACCAGCTGGGCCAGGCCCAGGCCGATGCTGAGCCAGCCAAGTGCCGTGATCAGGCCATGGTTGCCGTGCGCGGTATCGTCGGGAATATGCCGTTGCAGCCGTCCATCGGCCTGGCCGCGCGCGCTCGTGTAGTGAAGAATGGCGTCGTGCCCATTCCCGGACGAGCCGGATGTTTCCGCTGGCATTTCTGACTGCTGCCGCCATGTTGGCGGACGCGCCGTGGCGCCATCGCTGATGTCTTCGTTTTGCATGCTGCCTCCCTTCTGAGTATGGGAATTAGGCAGCATCGACCTGTACGCGTTCCGGCAGGCGCGCGCGAAATGCGCCGGATCTGCGCCAGATCAAATACCGGCGCGAAAAAAAACGGCAGCCCCGGTTGGCGCTGCCGTTGTTGCGAGACGCGGTTAGCTTACTTCTGCTGCGCGATCCACCGGTCGACCTTGGCTTCCAGCAGTTTCAGGGGCAGGGTGCCGTCGCCAAGCACCACTTCATGGAACTTCGGCAGGCTGAATTTGTCGCCCAGCGCCTGCTGCGCGCGCTGGCGCAGTTCGACGATTTTCAGCGAACCGATCTTGTAGCCCAGCGCCTGGCCCGGCCAGGCCATGTAGCGTTCCGTCTCGCTTTTCGCCACGGCGTCATAGCCGAGGGTATCGCGCATGTACTTGATGGTCTGCTCGCGCGTCCAGCCCTTGGTGTGCAAGCCCGTGTCGACCACCAGGCGCACGGCGCGCAGCATCTCGTCGTTCAAATGGCCGAAATACTGGGCCGGATCCTCGAACAGGCCCATTTCCTTGCCCAGGGTTTCCGCATACAGGGCCCAGCCTTCCGTGAAGGCATTGTTGCCGCCGAAACGGCGGAAGTTCGGCAAGTCCATCTCTTGCACCAGCGCCAGGTGGAAATGGTGGCCCGGTTTGCCTTCGTGCAGGAACAGGGTGGTCATGCCCGTGTCGCCATACAGTTTCGGATCCGTGACGACGGACCAGAACACGCCGGGGCGCGAACCGTCGGCGGCCGGCGCCGTGTAATGGTCGGCGGCCGTGTCGCGGCTCAGTTCAGGTTCCAGGCGCAAGTCCAGCGGCGCCTTCGGCACCAGGGTGAACAGGGCGGGCAATTTGCTGTCGAGCAGCACGTTCAGCTTGCGGTAGACGTCGAGCACTTCCTGCTCCGTCTTGAACGGGCGGTATTTCGCCTGTTCCGATACCCATACGGGCAAGCCGGCGGCCGGGCCGTTGTAGCCCATCTTCGGACCCACGATCGCATATTGCTCCTGGATGCGCGCCACTTCCTTCAAGCCGATGGCGTGGATCTGCTCCGGTTTCAAATCCGTGGTGGTGCTGCTGGCCACGCGCGCCTGGTACCACGCGGCGCCATCGGGCAGGGCGCTCCAGCCGCTGCTCGTGCGGCCGGACGGCAGGTAATCGCGTTCCATGAAGGTCGACAGGCGCTGCAGCGCGGGCATCAGCTTGGCTTCGATGATGACGGTATAGGTTTGCGTCAGGCGCGCCTTGTCCGCATCGGAAAAGCTGGCCGGCAAGTTCTTGATCGGCGTGTAATAGACGCTGTCCTGCGGCGTGGCGCTGACGAGCTTCTTGAATTGCGGCAGGGCCGATTCCGTCAGCGCCTTCGGCAGCACGATGCCCTTTTGCATACCGACTTTCATGTTGGCGATGGCCTGGTCTATCCAGCCCGGCAACTGGCCGATACGGCTCAGGTAAGCGTCATACTCCTTGACCGTGGTCAAAGGCTGCGATGCCTCGCCGCCCGCATAATTGGCGAGGGTGACGGGCATGCTGTCCATCTGGTTCAGCGGCAGCAGGTATTCCGGGAAGTGTTCGAAGCTCAGCGCCGTGGCCAGTTCATAGTCGAGGATGTCATAGTTGATCTGGTCCTGGTGCGACAGCTGTGCGCGGGCAATGCCGCGCAGCGTCTTCTGGTACTGGCGGTACAGCGCGAACTGTTTTGCGCGCGCGGCGGGCACGATGGCTGAACCGAGCTGGTCGTCAAAACGGTTGTCGCCGCTCTCGGTGGCATTGATCGGTTCGAAACGGGCCAGCGCGTCATAGTATGTGTCGGCCAGCACTTGCAGCTGCTGCTTTGCTTTCGGCGCGCTGACGGCGGGCGCGACGGCTGTTTTGGCAGCGGGCTGGGCCGCTTGCGCCATGGGCGCGTAGGCGAGCAACAGGGAGATGGCCAGGGTGCCGAGGGTGCCGGCGGCAAAACGATGCTTCATGCGCGATGTCCTTTGTAAGGAGGGAATGAACGGAGGCGTTGTGGGTCGGGGTGGCCGGTCACGATGGAGCAGCCGGGGCGTAAGCATACGCCATTGCCCAGTACGTTTGGATAAATTGTACGAGGGGAATGTTGCTATTTTGCCGTAGGCGGCAGGGCCGCTTTCATGGCTTGCCAGTGGCTGCTGGTCAAGGGAAGACAGGCAGGGCAGGGCGTGGCGGCGATCAGGCTGCGGATCTGCTGCGCGCGCGCCGCCGTTTGCGGGTGCGAGGAAATCCAGCCTGGCACCTTGGCCTTGTCCTGGTGATCGAGCTTCTGGAAAAAGCGCAGCATTCCGTCGGGTCGGATGCGCGCGCGCTGCAAGGCGAGCAGACCGAGACGGTCCGCCTCTTCTTCCATGTCGCGGCTGAAATACAAGGTGCCGGCCTGGTGCGCCAGCATGGCGGCCACGGCGCTGATGTCGCCGATGGTCACGCCCACGAGGGCGCCCCAGCCCAGGCTGCTGATCATTTGCCGCAGCGAATGACGCTGCTCCACGTGCTGCACTTCATGCGCGAGTACGCCGGCCAGCTCGCCCGGGTCGGCTGCCTGGCGCAGCAAGCCCGTATGCACGACGATGATGCCGCCTGGCATGGCAAACGCGTTGACCGTGTCGTCCTGCTTGACCAGCCAGCGGTACTGGTAGCGCGAACCGGCCGTCAGCTTGCGGCCGATCTCCTGCACCGTTTGCTGCGCCACGCCGCTTTCGCTGATGCCGCCTTGTGTGCGCACTTGCGACAGGGCCAGTTCGCCCAGCTGTTTTTCCGTCGACAAAGGGATCAATCCCGCCAGCGCGCCGACGGCATGGCCGCCTTGCCACCACAGCAGGGCGGCCGCGACGACGGCCGCGCCCGTCAAACCGGCCAGCCAGCCCGACACCTGCCGCCGGTTGCGCTGGCGCTCGCCCCACAAACGCTGCAGTTGCGGCTGCAGCGCGGCCGGCGCTTCGCGCAAGACGATGGCGATGTCGCTCGCGGTCAGCGGCTTGAGCGACGCTTGCCGGCCCTGATCGTCGAGCCAGTTCAGGAACAGCTCCGGCCCGTCGACACCGCCCACGCTGACGACCAGCTGCGCCACATCGACACTATGGCCGGGCGCATCGATGGCCAGCTGGCTGCCGAAAAAATGCGCGCTGACGGCCGTACCCGCCGGGCCGCCGTCGGGGCCGGTCAGCAGTGCCTGGAATGGCGTCATGCTGCGGCCTCTGCGAAGCGAGTTTCGTACAGGGCCGCCATCAGGTCGGACTGGCTGATGATGCCGGCCAGGCGCTCTTCATCGTCGAGGATGGGAATATGGTGGTAGCCGGCGTCGGCCATCAGGGGAACCAAATCGATGATGGGCGTGCCCAGACGGGCAGTGTGCGGCGACGGCGTCATCAGCTGGCCCACCACTTCCGGCTTGTCGCCGTGGGACAGGCCGCTGCGTTGCAGCAAGCCGCGCAGTCGCTGGCGCATGCCCTGGTAATCGTCGAGGCCGCCATGGCGCAGGAAATCCGTCTGCGTGATGATGCCGATGACGCGGCGCGCCCGGTTCAGCACGGGCAGGGCGCCCACCTGGTGCTCGCGCATGGTGCGCCAGGCAACATCGAGCGGCGTGCCGAATTCCACGCTGAGCACGTCTTTCGACATGATGTCGGCGCAGGTGACGACGCCGAAGCGGCGCTGGTAGGCGCGCATTTCCGTTTGCAGGAAGATCGCTTGCAAATCGTCGCGGCTGATATCGAGCACTTCGCTGTGCTGGCGCAACACGGCGTCCAGGTCATCGGGCGAAAAGCCCAGCCGGTTGCTGGGCACGTCATCCTTGGTATCGTGCGGATGCGGCGCCACCAGTTGCTGGATGTGCGGGTAGCGGCGCCCCGTCAGGTTGTTGTACAGCACGGCGCAAGCGACCAGCACGGCGGAATTGAACAGCACGGTGATGAAGACGAATTCAAAGCCGGCCGCATGCACGCTGGCGCCGCCAACCACCGTGGTGAGCGCCACGGCGCCGCCCGGCGGATGCAAACAGCGCAGGGCAAACATGGCGCCGATGGCCAGGCAGGCGGCCAGCGCCGCCACGCCCACGCTGGATCCGAACCATTTGACGCAGGCCATGCCCACCAGGCCGGAGACGACGTTGCCGCCCACCACGGACCACGGTTGCGCCAGCGGGCTGGCCGGCAGGCAGAACAGCAGCACGGCCGAGGCGCCCATGGGCGCGATCAGGTAGACGCTGGCGCTGTCCGGGGCCAGCAGGAAATGGCAGATCAGGCCCGTCAGCAGCAAGCCGCAGATGGCGCCCGCGCAGGCGCGCAATTGTTCGCGGCGGCTGCCGTTGTTCGGTTGCGGCAGCCAGCGTGCCAGGAAAGAAGTCGTCATGGGGAGGGCGCGTTCGGGCCGCGTTGCTCAGTGTGAGCCCGATATTATCCCATGCGTTGCATTTCGCTGCCTGTGGGTATTAATCCTCGGCGCAGACGGCTTGCAAGCCATGTTGCGCCAGCAAGTTCCTGGTGGCTGCGCTGGCGGACGGCGCCGGCTTGCTGCTGGCGCAGGCATAGATGTCATTGAGGATCGTCGCCGCATCTTTGCCCGTGACGGCGGCCATCAGCTCGGCCAGGTTGCGGTCGGAAAAGTGTTCATACAGCAGGGCCAATACGTGAAAATACGCCGTATCGGGCATGCCGCCGGGATAGGCGCTGCGCAACATGCGCGCGGCGCCGGACAGCGTTGGGTGCAGGGTCTCTGGCATGGTCAAGCAGGTACTCCTTCGCGGTACTTATACGTTTTCCGTATAAGCACAGTGCAATTAAATGGTGGATATTTCCTATAAGCAGGCATATTCTAGACAGTCACGCCCGCTGGCAGCTGTTCAGTTGGCTTCACGATTTCTCTCAGGAGCCCCGCATGCGCCTTTCCCGTTTCGTCGCCCCATTCTTTGCCAGCCTGCTGCTTGCCGGTACCGCCGTTGCCGCCGCCCCCACACCGGCCAACCCGGCCGCCACGCCGCATCTGCCGTACAACGCGGCGGCCGACGCCAAGGCCGACGTGGCCCGCGCGCTGGCCGAAGCCAAGGCGGCGCACGTGCCTGTCTTGCTGATCTTCGGCGCCAACTGGTGCGAGGATTGCCGCGCGCTCGACAAGGCCTTGAAGCAAGGCAAGAACGCGGAGCTGATGCAACAGCAGTTCAAGGTCGTCAAGGTCGACGTGGGCAACTTCGACCATAACCTCGACGTGGCGCAAGCCTATGGCAATCCGCTCAAGAAAGGCATCCCCGCTGCCGTGCTCGTTTCGAGCGACAACAACCAGGTGCTGTACGCCACCAAGGGCGGCGAGCTGGCGAATGCACGCCGCATGAGCGAAAGCGGCATTTATGATTTCTTCAAGCAAGCGGCGAGCGTGAAAGCGCCGGCCATTTGAGCCCCTTACAACGCTTCAGGCCGGCAAGCCGTGGGCGATCAATTCCAGCGGTAATTCCGTGCTGCACTTAATTTGCTCCATGGAAAAGGCGGACGACACGCCCGTCAATTGCACGGCCTTGATGAGCTTTTTGTAGAAGGTGTCATACCCCTTGATGTCGGTGGTGACGACTTTCAGCAGGTAATCGATGTCGCCGCTCATGCGGTGAAATTCCTGTACCTCGGGCAAGACGATGACGGCGGCGGCGAAGCGGCGCAGCCATTTTTCATCGTGCTGGCCCGTGCGTACGCTGACGAACACGGTCACGGGCAAGCCCACTTTTTGCCGGTTCACGATGGCCACGCGGCTCTCGATATAGCCCTCTTCCTCCAGACGCTTGACCCGCTTCCAGCACGGCGTGCTGGACAAACCGATCTTCTCGCTGAGGGCGGCGATCGACAAGGTGCCATCCTGCTGCAGGGCCGCCAGGATGGCGCAGTCGAATTTGTCGAGCGAAGAGTTTGGTGAATTCATTTTACCGTTCCAGTTTTTATAGCATGAACATGCTGCATAATACCGTAGTTGCAGTGTCTTTTGGCATATCTTCACGGGGGCAGGCCGGTAGACTATCGATATGTTTCAGCCACCTGCGCTGCCCCTTTTATCGAATACTCAGACTGCCATCATGAAAGAAATCTACCTCGACAGCAATGCCACCACTTGCGTGCTGCCCGCCGCCGTTGCCGCCGCCCGGCAAGCGATGGAGCACGGCTATGGCAATCCCAGCAGCACTCATGCCACGGGATTGCAGGCCAAGGCCATGATGGATGGCGTGCGCCGGCGCGCCAGCGGCTTGCTGGGCGTGGGCGATGGCCGCCTGATGTTCAACAGCGGCGCCACCGAAGGCATCCAGACGGCCGTGCTGTCGGCCCTGTGCGCGCTGCGCGAACGGCGCGATGCGGGCAAGCGCATCGGCGGCCTGCTGCTGTATGGCGCGACCGAGCACAAGGCCGTGCCGGAAAGCCTGGCGCACTGGAACCGGCTATTGGGTTTGAATCTGGAAGTGCGCAAGCTGCCCGTCGATGCGCAAGGGCGCCACGATTTGCAGGCGCTCGATGCGCTGATCGGCGACGCGGCCATGCTGTGCACGATGGCGGCGAATAATGAAACGGGTGTCGTCAGCGATTTGTCCGCCATCGCGCAGCTGCTGCAGGAACGCGGCGCCGATGCCTACTGGATGGTCGATTGCGTGCAGGCGCTGGGCAAGCTGAAACTGAACCTGGCCGCCACGCGCATCGATTACGCGCCGTTTTCCGGCCACAAGCTGTATGCGCCCAAGGGCATCGGCATGCTCTACGTGCGCGCCGGCGCCCCGTTTACGCCGTTGATGATGGGCGGCGGCCAGGAAGCGGGCCTGCGCTCGGGCACGGAAAACATGGCCGGCATCGCCGCGCTGGGCGCCGTGCTGGCCGCGCTCGACGATGGCAAGACTTTCCGCAGCCACGCCGACCTGGCCGCTTTCCGCGCGCAGCTGGTGGCCAGCCTGGAACGCGCCTTCCCCGGCATCGTGTTCAATATGCCGTTCGACTTGTCCTTGTCGACGACGCTCAATTTTTCCGTGCCCGGCCTGTCGTCGAAGGAATTGCTGGACCTGTTCGACGCGGCGCGCGTGCGCGTCAGCTCGGGCAGCGCCTGTTCCGCCGCCAAGGCGCTCCCCAGCTATGTGCTGGAAGCGATGCACGTGCCGCAATGGCGTGCCAGTTCGGCCATCCGTTTGTCGTTCGGCCCTCTGATCGACGCGGCGACCATTGCGGCCGCCTGCGCGCGCATCGAGCGCTGCGGCGAAGCGCTGCGCGGCAGCTGCCTGTTGCCGTCGGCGCTGGCGCCATCGCCGCAGGACGGCGTGATCCAGCTGAGCGTCGATGGCCAGTGCACCTGGCTGCTCAGCGACGCTGCCAGCGCCAGTTGCGTCGTCATCGATCCCGTCGCCGCGCTCGTGCCGCGCCTGGCCGCCTTCATCCGCTGCCAGCACCTGGCCTTGCGCGCCATCGTGCACACGACGGCGCCGACCGATCATGGCGTGGCGCGCCTGGCGCTGCTGCAGGAACTCGAGATCGAACAAGTCGGTCGCGTCGATATCGACGGTGAGCTGGCGCTGGGCCAGCAGCGTTTGCGCCGCATCGAGTGTGGCGAAACCCATGTGTACCTGCTGGAGCAGCGCTTCGCCTTCATCGGCGCCCTGGCGCCCGAAGCGCTGGTGCCCTTGCTGGATGCGGCACTGCTGACGCAGGACACCGTGCTGTGCGCGTCAGGTGACGACGGCAGCATTTGCGCTACCGTGCGCACGGTGCTGGACGGTAGCGTGCCGGCCGCCGAACTGCAGCTCGATGCGGCCGCCTTGCCCGGTTTCCTGCGCCAACATCCCGGCGCCATCCTCGTCGATGTGCGCGAAGCGTATGAACACGCGGCGTGCGCCGGCACGGTATTCGAGGGCTGCGAAGTGCGCAGCGTACCGCTGAGCCGCCTGGCGGGACAGGTGGCCGCGTGGCTGCGGCAGCCGCAGCATCCACTGGTCTTTTTCTGCCGCAGCGGCAACCGCAGCGCGCGCGCTAGCGCCTGTTTGCGCCGCCTCGGTCACGGCGCGGCATGGCAACTCAATGGCGGCATGGCGATGGCGGAGGCGACGCGCCACCCGCTGGCCATCGCTGCCTGAGCGGATTGAAGTTTCCTCTTTGAAACATTGCTCCGTGCCATTATCGGCACGGAGCAAGCCGTTCGTTTCCTTGCGGCATTTTTTTGCTGTCCAGTCCGCAAATTTCTTTGCCGACACGCTGCCAAAGCGCCAGCTATGTACGCTAGCGCACGGTCTTGCCTGCGTCGCCCTCCTACGATGAAGTTCAGAAAATCTCCCTATACCCTGAGATTCGTCGCAACGCTCCGGCGCTTCGCTTTCCGTCTTCGCCAGTGTCCGATCGTGTTCTTCCAGACTGGGCCCGCGTGACGGTGGCCGCTGGCTGCGTGCGCGCACCTAGCGAGGCCCAAGTTGAAAGAGTACACAGCAGTTGTCACGCAGCAGATCAAGGAACAGATTTCCAAAGTTAAAGAAATCTTCCGCGACCATTCCCTTGCACCGGACACCTTCGACGCCGCGCGCGACGATGCCTTGCCCCTGCGTTCCGAATTATTCAGCGCCATGCAGATGGCCGCCCACGGCAAGCACGTGGCCACCGGCCATGCGGTGGGCAAGCATCACGGTCGCGACCGCCTGTTGGCGCGCCTGGCCGACAATGCGGCCCTGATCACGGCCACCGTCAACGAGCTGACGGCGACCGTCAAAAGCGGACGCCAGGTCACGCCCGCCTCGGAGTGGCTGCTCGATAATTTTTATCTGATCGAAGAGCAGATCCGCACCACGCGGCGCCACCTGCCGAAGAACTACAGCAAGGAGCTGCCGCGCTTGGCGTCGGGCCCCGACGCCGGCTGCCCGCGCGTCTATAAAATTGCGCTGGAAATCATCTCGCACGGCGATGGCCGGGTCGACCTGGAAAACCTGTGCCACTTCGTCGAGGCTTACCAGGATGTGGCCACCCTGACCCTGGGTGAACTGTGGGCCGTGCCCATCATGCTGCGCCTGGCCCTGATCGAAAACCTGCGCCGCGTGGCCGTGCGCGTGGCTGACGACCGCATGCAGCGCGACCTGGCCAATACCTGGGCCGACCAGATGACGGAGATCGCCGAGCGCAATCCCAGCGGCTTGATCCTGCTGGTGGCCGACATGGCCCGTTCGAATCCGCCGATGACCAGCGCCTTCGTGGCCGAATTGTCGCGCCGCCTGCAGGGACAAAGCTCCTCGCTGACCCTGGCGCTGTCGTGGCTGACGCACAAGCTGGCCGAGTCGGGCCTCACCATCGAGCAGCAGATCCAGTCCGAAATCGGGCAGCAGGCGGCCGACCAGGTGTCGATCGCCAACAGCATCGGCAGCCTGCGTTTTCTCGGCACCATGGATTGGCAGGAATTCGTCGAGACCATGAGCGTGGTCGAGCAGACTTTGCGCCTCGACCCGGCCGGCACCTATGGCTTGATGGATTTCGCCACGCGCGACAGCTACCGCCACGCCATCGAACGCATCGCCAGGCGCAGCGCGCGCAGCGAAGTGGAAGTGGCCGAGATGGTGGTGCAGCTGGCGCACACGCACGGCAACGGCAATGACGCGCGCCGCGGCCACATCGGCTTTTATCTGGTGGGGCGCGGCGTGCTGGTGCTGGAAAAACAGGCCGGCGCCAAGCTGCCTTTCATCGAGGCGCTGCAGCATACGGCACGCGCCGCGCCGCTGGCCGTCTATCTGGGCGCCATCTCGTTCCTGACCCTGGCGACGAGCGCCTTGCTGCTCGAGCGCGCCGTGCGCCATGGCGTGCAGGGCTGGCCCCTGGCGGCGCTGGGCGCGCTGGCGCTGCTGGGCAGCAGCCAGCTGGCCGTGGCCGTGGTGAACTGGCTGGCGACCCTGATGACGTCGCCGCACCCGCTGCCGCGCATGGATTACGAGGCCGGCATTCCGTCGGACGCGCGCGGCATCGTCGTCGTGCCGACCTTGATCTACAGCAAGGAAAACGTGGCGGCCCTGTGCGAGGCGCTGGAAGTGCGTTATCTCGCCAACCGTGACCCGAACCTGCGTTTCTGCCTGCTGACGGACTTCGTCGACGCCGGGGCGCAAACGATGCCCGGCGACGACGCCTTGCTGCGCCAGGCGCAGGAGACCATCCGCATCCTGAACGAGAAATACCGCGTGGAGGGCGCCGAATTCAAGGAAAATGGCGACCCGGCCGATCCCGAGGAGCGGGGCCATGTGGGACCGTTCCTGCTGCTGCACCGTCCGCGCCTGTGGAATTCGCAGCAGAATGCGTGGATGGGGCAGGAGCGCAAGCGCGGCAAATTGTCCGACCTGCACGCGTTCTTGCGCGGCGGCGCGCGCGACAAATTCTCGCTGGTGGAAGGCGAGTTGCGCGGCCTGCGCACGATCAAATACGTGATCACGCTCGACACGGATACGCAACTGCCGCGCGACGCGGCGCGCGAATTCATCGCCACCATGATGCACCCGCTGAACCGTCCCGTGCTCGACGCGGCCGGCACGCGCGTGGTGGCCGGCTACGGCATCCTGCAGCCGCGCGTAGCCGTGGCGCTGCCCAGCGCGAATGCCTCGCGCTACGAGCTGCTGTGCGGCGGCGAACCGGGCATCGACCCCTACACGCGCACCGTCTCCGACCTGTACCAGGACGTGTTTTATGAAGGCTCGTTCATCGGCAAGGGCATCTATGACCTCGACATGTTCGAGCGCGTGCTGGGCCAGCGCCTGCCCGACAATAAAATCCTCAGCCACGATCTGCTGGAAGGCTGTTATCTGCGCGCCGGCCTCCTGAGCGACTCGCAGCTGTACGAGGAATATCCGGCCCGCTACGACGCCGACGTGAGCCGCCGCCAGCGCTGGATCCGCGGCGACTGGCAACTGATCGGCTGGCTGCTGGGCCGTGTGCCGGGCCGCGCCGGCAAGCGCGAACGCAACCCTTTGTCGATGCTGTCGCGCTGGAAGCTGTTCGACAACCTGCGCCGCAGCGTCGTCGCGCCCGCGACCACCGTGTCGCTGTTGCTGGTGTGGGGCTTCCTGCCGCACGTGGCCTTCTGGAGCGCGGCCGTGCTGGCCATCATCTTCCTGCCGCCCGTCTTTTCGGCGCTATATGATCTGCTGCGCAAACCGCGCGACACCCTGTGGCGCCAGCACCTGGCCGCCTTCGAGCGGCGCTGCGGCGTGCAGTTTTCGCACGCCATGCTGACCCTCGTCTTCCTGCCGTACGAAGCGTGGATCAGCCTGGACGCCATCGTGCGCACCCTGTGGCGCCTGGGCGTGTCGCACAAGCATTTGCTCGACTGGCGCGCCTCGAACCTGCATGTATCGTCAGGTTCGCAGGCCGACAGCTGGCGGGCCATGTGGTGCTCGCCCGCGCTGGCGCTTGCCACCTTCGGTGCCTTGCTGTACTGGCGTCCGGAAGCCTTGCCCGCCGCCGCCGTGGTGCTGCTCTTGTGGCTGGCCGCACCCGCCATCGCCTGGTGGATCAGCCGCCCCATCGAGCGGGCCGTGGCGCGCCTGTCGGCCGAGCAGGGACGTTTCCTGCACGGCGTGGCGCGCAAGACCTGGGCGTATTTCGACACCTTTGTCGGGCCGGACGACCACTGGCTGCCGCCCGATAACATGCAGGAGCATCCGAACCTGGTGGTGGCGCACCGCACTTCGCCGACGAATATCGGCCTGGCGCTGCTGGCCAACCTGACGGCCTACGATTTCGGCTACATCACCCTGGGCCAGTTGATCGAGCGCAGCCGCGCCACCCTGCACAGCATGGGCGAGCTGGAACGCTTCCAGGGCCATTTCTATAACTGGTACGACACGCAGACCCTGAAGGCGCTGCAGCCCATGTACATCTCGACGGTCGACAGCGGCAACCTGGCCGGCCATCTGCTGACCTTGCAGCCGGGACTGGTGGAGCTGTACGACGCCCCGATCATCGGCGCACAGGTGGTGCAGGGCATCCGCACGACGGCGCAGGTACTGCAGGAATTCATCGCCGCCGAAGGCGAGGGCAAGGCCATGCGCGACGGCCTGCACTTGCTGCAGGCGCAGGCCGCACCCGCCAGCCTGGCCGAATGGCATGCTTATCTCGCCGCCGCGAATGGCGCGGCCGATGCGCTGCTGTCGCTGACCCTGCAAAGCGAGGATGGCGAGCTGTCCATGTGGGCGGGCGCGCTGGCGCGCCAGTGCCGCGCGGCGCTGGCCGAATTGCTGCAACTGGCGCCCTGGGCGGCGCACACGGGTGTCGATGTGGCGCTTATGCGCGTGCCGACCCTGCGCGAACTGGCCAACCTGGAAACGCCGGAAGGCACGCAGCCGGAGCTGGCCGCCTTGCTGGCGCAGGGCCGCGAACAGGCGGGCCGCCACATGCGCGAGATCGCCCACGCGGCAGGCCAGGCGCGCGACTTCGCGCAGATCGAATACGGCTTCCTGTACAACCCGTCGACAAAACTGCTGGCCATCGGCTACAACGTGAGCGAGCGGCGCCTGGACCCCAGCTACTACGATTTGCTCGCTTCCGAAGTGCGCCTGGCCAGCTTCGTCGCCATCGCCCAGGGCCAGCTGCCGCAGGAGCACTGGTTCGCCCTGGGCCGCCAGCTGTGCATGGTGGCGGGCCAGCCCGTGCTGCTGTCATGGAGCGGCTCGATGTTCGAGTACCTGATGCCGCTCCTGGTGATGCCGAACTACCCGAACACCTTGCTCGACCAGACCTACCACTCCGTCATCGAGGCGCAGATCGATTACGGGCGCCAGCGCGATGTGCCATGGGGGATTTCCGAGTCTGGCTACAACACGGTCGACGCCAGTTTGAACTATCAATACCGCGCCTTCGGCGTGCCGGGACTGGGCTTGAAGCGGGGCCTGGCCGACGACCTGGTGGTGGCGCCGTACGCCAGCATGATGGGGCTGATGGTGCAGCCGGAAGCGTCGTGCCAGAACCTGCAGCGCATGCAGGCGGCCGGCTATATGGGCCGCTACGGCTTTTTTGAAGCGATCGATTTCACCACGGCGCGCCTGCCGCGCGGGCAGGGTAGCGCCGTCATCCGCTCCTTCATGGTGCACCACCAGGGCATGGGCTTTCTGGCCCTCAGCTACCTGCTGCACGACCGTCCGATGCAGCGCCGTTTCGAGTCCGATCCGCTGCTGCAATCGGCCTTGCTGGTGCTGCAGGAACGCACGCCGCAGGCGGGCGCGTTTTACTCGAACACGGCCGAACTGGCGGTGCTGCGCAGCGGCGCGCCCGAGCAGGCCATGCCGATGCGCATTCTCACGCAAGCCAACAGCGCCGTGCCGGAAACGCAGCTGCTGTCGAACGGCCGCTACCACGTCATGGTGAGCAATGCGGGCGGCAGCTACAGCCGCTGGAAAGACCTGTCCGTGACGCGCTGGCGCGAAGACAGCACGCGCGACAACTGGGGCAATTTCTGCTATCTGCGCGACCTCGACGACGGTGAAGTCTGGTCCACCATGTACCAGCCGACCCTGGCCGAACCGAAGAAATACGAAGTGATTTTTTCCGAGGGGCGGGCCGAGTTCCGCCGCGCCGACCATGGCCTGGACCTGTACACGGAAATCGTCGTCTCGCCCGAGGACGACATCGAAATTAGGCGCACGCGCATCAGCAATAATTCGAACCGCCAGCGGCGCATCGAGATCACCAGCTTTGCCGAAGTGGTGATGGCGCCGGCGGCGGCCGATGCGGCCCATCCCGCGTTCAGCAAACTGTTCGTGCAGACGGAAATCCTCGCGCATGAAAAGGCGATTTTATGCACGCGCCGGCCCCGCTCCAAAGAGGAACAGATGCCGTGGCTGCTGCATGTGATGACCGTGCACGATATCGAGCGCTACGAAGTATCGTTCGAGACGGACCGCGCGCGCTTCATCGGCCGCGGCAACACGGCGCAGCTGCCGCAGGCGCTGCAGGACGACGGGCCGCTCAGCGGCGGCCACGGCTCCGTGCTCGATCCCATCGTGGCCATCCGCTACGTCATCACGCTCGAACCCGACCAGGCCGTCACCGTCGACAGCGTCACCGGCATGGTGGAGCAGCGCGAGGCGGCGCTGCACCTGATCGACAAATACCAGGACCGCCATCTGGCCGACCGCGTCTTCGAGCTGGCCTGGACGCACAGCCAGGTGGTGCTGCGCCAGTTGAACGCCAGCGAAGCGGACGCGCAGCTGTATGCGCGCCTGGCCAATGCCGTGATCTACCCGAATGCGGCCCTGCGCGCCGAGGCCAGCATCCTGATCAAGAACCAGCGCGGCCAGTCCGGCCTGTGGGCGTATGCCATTTCCGGCGACCTGCCCATCGTGCTGCTGCAGATACGCGACGCGGCCAATATCGAACTGGCGCGCCAGATGGTGCAGGCGCATGCCTACTGGCGCCTGAAAGGATTGATCGTCGATCTGGTGATCTGGTACGAAGAGCAGTCGGGTTACCGCCAGCTGCTGCACGACCAGATCATGGGCCTGATCGCCTCGGGCATCGATGCGCAGGCGATCGACCGCCCGGGCGGCATCTTCGTGCGCCTGGCCGAGCAGATCGCGAACGAAGACCGCATCTTGCTGCAATCGGTGGCGCGCGCCATCATCAGCGATTTGCGCGGCACCCTGGCCGAGCAGGTCAAGCGCCCGCCGAGCCCCGTGCTGCGCATGCCGCCGCTGCTTCAGGACCCGGGCCGCGAACAGGGCGGCATGCCGCACCGGGCGCCAGAGCGCGCGCTGATCCTGGAAAATGGCCTCGGCGGTTTTACACCCGACGGCCGCGAATACGTGATCACCACGGCGGAAGGCAAGCAGACGCCGGCGCCGTGGTCGAACGTGCTGGCCAACGCGCAATTCGGCACGGTGGTGTCGGAAGCGGGCCAGGCCTACACGTGGAGCGAGAACGCGCATGAATTCCGCCTCACGCCGTGGCAGAACGACCCTGTCTCCGACCTGTCCGGCGAAGCGTTTTATGTGCGCGACGAGCAAAGCGGCCAGTTCTGGTCGCCTACGTCACTGCCCGCGCGCGGCAGCGGCGACTACGTGACGCGCCACGGTTTCGGCTACAGTATTTTTGAACACAGCGAAGGCGGTATCGCCACGGAATTGTGCACCTATGTGGCGCTCGACGCGGCCGTCAAATATTCGGTGATCAAGGTGCGCAACGACAGCGGCGTGCCGCGCCGCCTGTCCGTCACCGGTTATGTGGAATGGGTGATGGCCGACCTGCGCGCCAAGTCCGGCATGCATGTGGCCACCGAGGTCGACACGATCAGCGGCGCCCTGTTTGCGCGCAATAACTACAACACGGAGTTTTCGGGCCGGGTCGGCTTCTTCAATACGGACGCCAGCATCCGCTCCATCACTTGCGACCGCAATGAATTCATCGGCCGCAACGGCAGCCTGGCGCAGCCGGCGGCGCTCCGGCGCGTGCGCCTGTCCGGCAAGGCGGGTACGGGGCTGGACCAGTGTGCCGCCATCCAGGTGCCGTTCGAGCTGCAGCCGGGACAGGAGCGCGAAATCGTCTTTATCCTCGGCGTGGGCGGGCGCCGCAATGCCGACGCCAGCACCATGGTGCAGCGCCATGCGGGCAAGGACGCTGCACGTAGTGCGCTCGACGCGGTACGCGCGCACTGGGACAGCACCCTGGGCGCCGTGCGCATCGAAACGCCCGATCCGTCGCTCGACGTGATCGCCAACGGCTGGCTGATGTACCAGACTATCGCCTGCCGCCTGTGGGCGCGCAGCGGCTATTACCAGTCGGGCGGCGCCTACGGTTTCCGCGACCAGCTGCAAGACGCGATGGCGATGATACACACGGCGCCGCAGCTGCTGCGCAAGCACTTGCTGCTGTGCGCGGCGCACCAGTTTGTCGAGGGCGACGTGCAGCACTGGTGGCATCCGCCGTCGGACCGCGGCGTGCGCACGCACTGCTCCGACGATTACCTGTGGCTGCCGCTGGCCGCCTGCCGCTATGTGATCGCCACGGGCGACGTCAACGTGCTGTCGGAAGTGGCGCCCTTCATCGAGGGCCGCGCCGTCAAGCCGGAAGAGGATTCGTATTACGACCTGCCCGTGCGCTCGGGCGAGTCGGCCGACCTGTACGAGCACTGCGTGCGCGCCATCCGCCATGGCCTGCGCCTGGGCGTGCACGGCTTGCCGCTGATCGGTTCCTGCGACTGGAACGACGGCATGGACAAGGTGGGCGAACATGGCAAGGGCGAGAGCGTGTGGCTGGCCTTCTTCCTGTACGAAGTGCTGCAGCGTTTCGCCGAAGTGGCCATGCTGCGCGGCGACGCTGCGTTCGCCCAGTTCTGCCGCGACGAAGCCGTGAAACTGGCCGCCAACGTCGAGGAACATGCGTGGGATGGCGAGTGGTACCGGCGCGCGTATTTCGACGACGGCACGCCACTGGGTTCGCATACGAACGAGGAATGCCAGATCGATTCGATTTCACAAAGCTGGGGCGTGCTCTCGGGCGCCGCCAACAAGGAGCGGGTCGCCGGCGCCATGCGCCAGGTCGATGCGCGCCTCGTGCGCCGCGATTCCGGCGTGATCCAGCTGCTCGATCCGCCGTTCGACAAGGCCGACCTCAATCCCGGCTACATCCGCGGCTATGTGCCGGGCGTGCGCGAAAACGGCGGCCAATACACGCATGCGGCCATCTGGACGGCGATGGCGTTTGCCCGCATGGGCGATGGCGAAAAGGCGTGGGAATTGCTGCGCATGATCAGTCCCGTGCGCCATGGCGCAGACGCGCAGGCGGTGGCGCGCTACAAGGTGGAACCGTACGTGGTGACGGCCGACGTGTATGCCGTGGCGCCGCACGTGGGACGGGGCGGCTGGAGCTGGTACACGGGATCGTCGGGCTGGCTGTATCGCCTGATCGTCGAATCCCTGCTGGGCTTGACGCGCGAAGCGAACGTGCTGCGCATGGCGCCGACCATGCCGGCCGAGTGGGGCAGCTTCAAGCTGCATTACCGCTTCGGCGCCAGCAGCTATGCCATCACGGTGGAGCGGGCGCAGGGGCGGCCGGCGGGATTGTCGCTCGATGGCGTCGCGCAGGGCGGCAACAGCATCACCCTGCGCGACGAGGGCCGCGAGTACGCGGTGCTACTGCTGCTCTAGTCTTGTCCGCGTACTTGCCACGTATCGTGTTCGGGACGGCGCCGGCCGGCCAGCAGGATCAAGCCGGCGCCGAACAGCAGCAGGTCGCGCGTGCGTACTTCGGGCGCGGACTGCGTTGCCGTCTGACGGTGGTAGGTCACGGGTGCCGCCGTGGCGGCGGCAGGCTGGCTGGCGCAAGCGGCCAGGCACAGCACCGCCACATTTCTATTTAACTGCATACATTCCTCAAGAAAGCGCGCCGGCCGTTCGGGATAGGCGCGCCGGTATTCATGTTGCCGACATTGTAATTATGAGCATGAATATTGTAAATGAGAAATTATATAAGGCGGCCTCAGAACCCCAGGGCGGCGCCCGCGCCCAGCAGGGTGGCCACGCCCAGCACGGCAAACACCAGCGCCGCGATGCCGTGCACGAGGCGCAGCGGGACGCGGTTGGCGATCCTGTCGCCCAGGTAGACGGCCGGCACGTTGGCCAGCATCATGCCGAAGGTGGTGCCCAGCACGACGGAAACAATATCGTCATAGCGCGCCGCCAGCGCCACGGTCGCCACCTGCGTCTTGTCGCCCATTTCCGCCATGAAGAAGGCGATCAGGGTGGTCAGGAAGACGCCGTATTTGGCCAGCTTCGTCTCGTCTTCATCGAGCTTGTCGGGGATCAGGGTCCAGGCGGCCATGGCCAGAAAAGAGACGCCCAGCACCCAGCGCAGCACGTCGGGGCCCAGCATGCTGGTGATCCAGGCGCCGACGGCGGCGGCAAACGCGTGGTTGGCGATGGTGGCGACGAAAATGGCCAGCACGATGGGCAGGGGCTTGCGGAATTTGGCGGCCAGCAGAAAGGCCAGTAGTTGGGTTTTGTCGCCGATTTCAGCGAGACCGACGATGCCGGTGGAGATGAGGAATGCTTCCATGAGATTGCAAGAGGTACGCGGGCCGGACGAATTAACCAATGATCCACAGGCGACTCCGGCCCATGCGGCCGCCCTGGATCAATGGTCTCGTCAAGTTCTGCAACCACCTGCACCATGGCCTGCGGGCCAATCATGTTGATACAGGTTCCCGCGGCAGGACCGCAGGACGACTACTCCCCAATGTTCGAGGCGCATCATACGCCAATGCCCGTGCCGGCGCCAGTAGCGCCGGGGTGGGGCGCGGCCCGGTGTGTGGGACTTCGACAACAATGACCGATTGCAAACAGACTCGACTTAGAATGCAGTTCTGTCCACGACTCCCAGATGGAATGCGCCATGCCGGTCCTCGTCCGCTTGCTTGCCCTGTGTTTGACCTTGTCTGTCCCCTTGCCCGGCCGGTGCGCCGCCGCGCCCTTCGACGACAAGTTCCGCCAGCTGGAAGAGCTGCTGCCAACGCCGAACAGCTACCGTACGGCCTCCGGCGCGCCCGGCCACGCCTACTGGCAGCAGCGCGCCGATTACGTGATCCGCGCCACGCTCGATGAGGAACGCCGCGCCATCACGGCCAGCGAGCAGATCACCTATCACAACCGCTCGCCGGACAGCCTCGCCTATTTGTGGCTGCAGCTGGACCAGAATGGCTTGCGCCAGGATGCCGACCAGCGCCGCGTACTAAGCGCACCATCGCGCCAGGCCTGGCTCAGTGGCAACGAAGACGAGGCGCTGAAATTCGAGGACTTGCGCGCCATCCATGCCGGGCGCGAATTTGACGGCGGCGTCAAGCTCACCGCCGTGAAAGCGGCCAACGGCAAGCCGCTGCCGTATGTGGTCAACCAGACCATGCTGCGCATCGACCTGCCGGTGGCGCTGGCGCCCGGCCAGAGCGTCACGTTCAACATCGACTGGTCGTATCGGATCAATGACCAGAAGGTGCTCGTCGAGCGTTCCGGCTACGAGTATTTTGAAGACGACAAGAACACGATCTTCCAGATCGCGCAGTGGTTCCCGCGCATGGCCGCGTATTACGACGCCGCCGGCTGGCAGCACAAGCAGTTCCTCGGCTCCGGCGAATTCACGCTGGAGTTTGGCGACTACGAGCTGTATCTGACGGTGCCGTCCGACCACGTGGTGGCGGCCACGGGCGAGCTGCAAAATCCTGCGGCCGTATTGAGCGCGGCGCAGCGCGAGCGCCTGGCGCGGGCGAAAAACAGCAACACGCCGCTGCTGGTGATCACGCCGCAGGAAGCGCTGGCGGCGGAAAAGGGCAAGGCTGCGGGGATGAAAACCTGGCACTTCAAAGCGGCCAATGTGCGCGACGTGGCGTGGGCCTCGAGCCGCAAGTTCATCTGGGATGCGCAGGGTTTGAACAGCGGCGGCAAGCGCGTGATGGCCATGTCGTATTATCCGAACGAGGGCAATCCGCTGTGGCAGCAGTACAGCACGCGCGCCGTCGTGCACGCGATCGAGCAGTACAACAAGTACAGTTTCGACTACCCGTATCCGAACGCGATTTCCGTCAACGGCGCCGTGGGCGGCATGGAGTATCCGATGATTGCGTTCAATGGCGGGCGCCCCGTGAAGGACAAGAAGACGGGCGAACTCACGTACTCGAAGACGGCGAAGTACGATCTGATCGGCGTGATCATCCATGAGGTGGGCCACAATTATTTTCCCATGATCGTCAACTCCGACGAGCGCCAGTGGACGTGGATGGACGAGGGCCTCAATTCCTTCCTGCAGTACCTGGCCGAGCAGGCGTGGGAAGAGCATTTCCCGTCCTGGAATGGCGAGCCGCGCAAGATCGTCGACTATATGCGCAGCCAGAACCAGGTGCCCATCATGACCAATTCCGAGTCCTTGCTGCAGTTCACGGCGAACGCCTACGACAAGCCGGCCACGGCGCTCAACATCCTGCGCGAGACCATCCTCGGGCGCGAACTGTTCGACTTCGCCTTCAAGCAGTACGCGCTGCGCTGGAAGTTCAAGCGCCCGACGCCGGCCGACTTTTTCCGCACCATGGAAGACGCGTCCGGCACGGACCTGGACTGGTTCTGGCGCGGCTGGTTCTATACCACCGATGCGGTCGACATCAGCATCGACGGCATCAGCGAATATGGCGTGAGCACGAAGAATCCAGAAGTCGAGAAAGCGTGGAAGAAGGCGCAGAAGGACGCGCAGCCCATCTCGATTTCGGACCAGCGCAACAAGGCGCTGCCGAAGAAGGTCGACATCGATCCCGCACTGAAGGATTTCTATAACCGGCACGATGACTTCACGGTCACCAACAAGGACCGCAACAGCTATGCGGAAGAGCAGGAAACGCTGGAACCGTGGGAGAGGAAGTTGCTGGAACAGCGCAACATGGGCAAGCATCTGTACCTGGTCGACTTTTCGAATATCGGGGGCCTGGTGATGCCGCTGATCCTGGAGATCGAACTGAAAAGCGGCAAGAAGATCATCGAGCGCGTGCCGGCCGAAGTGTGGCGCTATGCGCCGCACAAGATCAGCAAGGTGATCGTCACCGACGAACCGATGGTGGGGCTGGTGCAGGACCCGTATTGGGAGACGGCCGATATCGACAACAGCAACAACGCCTGGCCGAGAAAAATCACGCCATCGCGCCTGGAGCTGTTCAAGCTCGATCGCGACAAGAACAACCTGATGAAGGATTTTAATACGCCGCTGAAGGCGCCCGAGGCCAAGGCCGAGGCCAAGCCGGAAGCAAAATAGGGAAACAGCGCCGGCCGGTCCGGCGCTTTTTTCTGCCGGCCTGCGCCGGAAGTGCTATTCTGCGCGACGCCCCGGCGCACACGGACCGGGGCTTTCGCAAATCATTCAAAAGACGACCATGCAAACTTTGACCTTCCTGCGCGCGCTGGGCTGTGCGCTCCTTTGCCAGGTAACCCTGGCCGCGCACGCCGACCCCCTCAGCTACGCGCGTTACGACCAGGTGCGCACGCGCGACCTGCAGCTGGACCTGAAAGCGGACTTCAAGCAAAAGACCCTCTCCGGCTATGCCGAGCTGTCCTTGAACTGGATCGATCCGGCGGCGCGCACCCTGGTGCTCGATACGCGCGATTTGTCGATCGCGAAAGTGCAGGTACAGGACAAGCGCGGCGCCTGGCAGATGGCGCCGTACCAGCTGGACAAGGCCGACCCGGAAAAGGGCCAGGCGCTGCGCATCACCACCACGGGCCAGCCGGGCAAGGTGCGCGTCTACTATCACACGGCGCCCAACGCCATCGCGCTGCAGTGGCTCACGCCGCAGCAGACCATGTCGGGCAAGCTGCCTTTCATGTTCAGCCAGTCGCAAAGCATCAACGCCCGCTCCTGGGTGCCGTCGCAAGATACGCCGGCCGTGCGTTTTACGTATAGCGCGCGCATCGATGCGCCAGCGGGCATGCGCGTCGTGATGAGCGCCGAGAACGATGAAAAAGCGACGGGCAAGGGCGGCTGGAAATTCAGGATGCCGCAGCCGATTCCATCGTACCTGCTGGCCATTGCCATCGGCGAACTGGAAGTGCGCAAACTCGGTCCCCGCTCCGCCGTATATGCGGAACCGCCGCGCATCAAGGCGGCCGAATACGAGCTGGCCGACACGGAAAAGATGATCCAGGCAGCCGAAGCGCTGTATGGCCCATATGGCTGGGGACGCTACGACATGATCGTGCTGCCGCCATCGTTCCCCTACGGCGGAATGGAAAACCCGCGCCTGACCTTCCTCACGCCGACCATGATCGCGGGCGACCGCAGCCTGGTCGATCTGATCGCGCATGAACTGGCCCACTCGTGGTCGGGCAACCTGGTCACCAACGCCTCGTGGAAGCACATGTGGCTCAACGAAGGCTTCACCACCTACGTCACCACGCGCATCGTCGAGCAGCTGTATGGCAGCGACGTGGCGCAGATGGGCGTGCAGGTCGACCAGGAAGAACTGGCCGCTGCGATCCGCGAACTGCCTGCCGCGAAAACGGCGCTGATCACGCGCGATGCGGACGCCAATCCGGCCGAAACGTACACGGACGACGGCATCATCTACCCGAAAGGCGCCTGGTTCCTGGCCACCATGGAGCGCCGTGCCGGCCGCGCCGTGTTCGACCCCTTCCTGCGCGGCTGGTTCGACCAGCACGCGTTCCAGAGCGTGACGACGGAACAGTTCATCGCCTACCTGCGCAAGAACCTGCTGGCGCAGCATCCGGCCGTGATGCCGGAAGCGGAACTCGATGAATGGCTGTATGGCACGGGCGTGCCGGCCAGCGCGCAGCGCGTCGTCTCGCCGCGCCTGGCGCTGCTCGACCAGCACCGCGACGCCTGGTTGAAAGGCACATTGCCGACGAAAGACCTGGGCATGGACAAGTGGATCGCCATCGAATCGATGCACTTCCTGAACGACATCAACAACAAGGCCAGCGCGGCGCAATTGCGTGAGCTGGACCAGGTCTACGGCGTGGGCAAGAGCGGCAACAATGAAGTGGCGTACCGTTTCTACCTGGCCTCCGTGAACGCCGGCTACGACGTGCAGCAGCCCTTGCAGGCATTCCTCATGAGCGTGGGCCGCCAGAAGTTTGTCGTGCCCCTGTACAGCGCCCTGATGAAGACGCCGCAAGGCCACGCCTGGGCCAAGGACGTGTATGCGAAGGCGCGCGAACGCTACCACCCGGTGACGCAGGAAAGCGTCGACAAATTGATGGCCGCGCAAGCGCATTGAACCTTCTTTGGATATCCCGACCATGCATACCATGAACCGTCTTGCCGCCGCCATCGTGCTGGCGTTTTCCGCCATCGCCGTGCCCGCGCTGGCTGTTGACGCCGCCCCCGTTGTCACTGCCGCACCGGCGCCCGCGCCGGCCTTCGATCTTGACCGCGACGTCGCCACCGCCCTGAAAGTGTTCGACGTGCCCGGCATGGCGATCGCCATCGTCAAGGATGGCAAGGTCGTCACCGCCAGGGGTTTCGGCGTACGCAAGCTGGGCGAACCGGCCGCCGTCGATGCGAAGACCGTGTTCGAAGTGGCATCGAACTCGAAAGGCTTCACGGCCGCCGCGCTGGCCATGCTGGTCGACGAGGGCAAGCTGGCCTGGGACGATCCCGTCACCAAGCACCTGCCCGGCTTCCAGATGCACGACTCTTACGTCACTGGCGCCATGACCATCCGCGACTTGCTGACGCACCGCAGCGGCCTGGGCCTGGGCGCCGGCGACTTGCTGTGGTGGCCGACGACGACCTTCAGCACCGACGAGATCATCGAGAAGCTGCGCTACATCCGTCCGGCCACGAGTTTCCGCAACAGCTATGCCTACGATAACCTGCTGTACATCGTGGCCGGCAAGATCATCGCCGACAAGGCGGGGAAAAGCTGGGGCGAGGCCATGCATGAGCGCATCCTGGCGCCGCTGGGCATGACGGGCACCACCACCAGCCTGGCTGAAAATGCGGGCAATCCCGACGTCGCCAATGCGCACAGCAAGATCGACGGCAAGATCGCCGCCGTCAAATCGATGCCCGTGCCGAATGCCGTGGGCGCCGTCGGCATCAACACGAATGCGGAAGACATCGCCAAGTGGATGATGGTGTTGCTCGACGGCGGCAAGATCGCCGGCGTGAAGGACAAGGACGGCAAGGACGCGCGCCTGTTCAGCGAAAAGCAGGGCCGCGAAATGTGGACGGCGCAAACGCCGATCAAGATTGCCGAGCCGAAACCGGCATTGGCCGCGACGAAACCGAACTTCAGCGCGTACGGCCTGGGCTTCCAGCTGCGCGACTACAAGGGCATGAAGGTCGCCATGCACGGCGGCGCGCTGCAGGGATTCTATTCGCGCGTGGTGATGGTGCCGGAAGCGAAACTGGGCGTGGCCATCCTCACCAATGCGGAAAATGGCGGTTCCATGACGGCGCTGCAATGGCGCATTCTCGACCATTACCTGCAGGCGGCGCCGTCGGACTGGCTGGCGCTGGTGGCCAAGGTGGAGCAGGAGCAGCATGCGGAAGAGGTGAAAAAGCAGGGCAAGGCGTCGAGCGCGCGCGCGGCCAGATCGCAGCCGTCGCTGCCGCTGGCATCGTACGACGGCGAGTATGAAGACGCCTGGTACGGCAAGGTCCTGATCAAGCCGGAAGGGAAAAAACATATCCTCAGCTTCACGCGCACGCCGGACCTGACGGGCGAGCTGGAACACTGGCAGCACGACACCTTCATCGTGCGCTGGAAGGAGCGCAACTTCAACGCGGACGCCTACGTGACGTTCTCGCTCAATCCCGATGGCAGCATCGACCGGGTGAAGATGGCGCCCGTGTCGACCGAGACGGATTTCAGCTACGACTTCCAGGACCTGAGCCTGGTGCCGGTGAAGCCGAAGGAAGTGAAGAAATAATGGCTCGCTACAAAAACCGCAGCCTAGGCTGCGGTTTTTTTTCGCCTGTCGCCATGCAAATGCGCGGCGCAAGAGCGGCGGGCCGATTTTTATTCCATGAAAGGGCATGAAATGAAAACGTTATCTTGTTTTCTTGTTTGAATATTTAATAACTTTCTTTGGTGCTACTATTTTTATGCGCTATACGTCTATCGATAGATGGAAGTTGGCGGCTGGCGTTCTGCCGTGGTTTTTTATAACGATGAACTTTTTTTGCTAACGGGATAAAAATGATCAATTTCAAGAAAGCCGTATTTGTCTTCTGTGCCGCTGTCGGTTTCGCCGGTGCCGTCAGTTCGAGTGCATATGCCTTGCCGTCGCGTGAAACGTGTGAGGAAGCCCGCGATTCCTGTCTCGCCGATGGCAATGAAAACGACTGCGCGCTGGTGCGTCGCCTGTGCGGCGTGTACGGCATTCACGTCTAAGCGTGTTGCTGCCTGCGTGCACGCGCTGTTGTGATCTTCCAGTTCACTAGTTTCTAGATCGGCTCAACTCTTTGGGAGTGAAATAAAAATGATCGATGTGAAAAAGGTGGTATTTGTCTTCTGCGTCGCCGTTGGTTTGGCCGGTGCCGTGAGCACCGCGTATGCGCAGCCGACACGCCGGGAGTGCATGCAGGCCCTGATTGACTGCACCGAAAATGGCACGGCGAGCCAGTGCATGCTTGTCTCGCGTTCTTGCGGCGTGTACGGCATTTACCTTTAAGGCGCGCTGCGCGCACAAGGCAATGGGGCGCGCCGTATCGGCCCGCCGCCATTGGCTTTTCTAGTGACTCAGGGTTTGACGAACTTCAAGGTCATGCGGTCGCTCTCGCCGATGGCCGTGTATTTGGCCCGGTCCACGTCCTTGTTGGCGTAGGTGGGCGGCAGCGCCCAGACGCCGCCCTGATGGTCGGCCGTGTCTTTCGGATTGGCATTGATCTCCGACTTGGCCGCCAGTTTGAAGCCTGCGCCTTCGGCCAGCTTGATCACATACGCTTCGTGCATGTAGCCGCTGCTGGCCGTGGCGTCCTGCGCCTTGTTCGCCGGCAGGCGGTGCTCGACGACGCCGAACACGCCGCCCGGTTTCAGGCTGTCGTACACTTCCTTGAACAGGGTCTGCATGCCTGCTTCGCCGATCGGTATCCAGTTGTGGATATTGCGGAAGGTGAGCACCATGTCGGCCGTGCCCTTGGGCGCGATGCGGTAGGTGGTGGGCGGCGCGAAGGCGCCGATGTCCACCTTGCCGAACGCGGTGGGATTGGCGTCGAGTTTTTGCTGGAAACGCGCCGCGCCACGGCGTGCGCCTTCGCTGCTTGACCGCGGGTCGTTGCCGGCGGCAATCAGCTTGCCGTTGTCGCGCAGGTAGGGCGCCAGGATCTCCGTGTACCAGCCGCCGCCGGGCGCCAGCTCCACCACCGTCATGCTCGGCTTGATGCCGAAGAACGTCAGCGTTTCATACGGGTGGCGGGCGCTGTCGCGCAGCACATTGGCCGGCGTGCGCGCATTGCCGGCGATGGCCGCCTTCAGGGCCGCGTCGCCCGCATCGGCGGCCAGCGCCGCGCCGCTGCCGCCACAGGCCAGCATGACCGTCAGGGCCGCGGCCAGGGATACTCGCTTCATCATCATATGCTCCATGCGTGATTGGATCGGTTGCTATCTTGGTGGCGATCGCCATCAACGCCGATCATCGGCCAAGCACGCTGGCCGGTCAAGCGGATTCCGTACTCCATGCGGCGGCATACGCGGGCATGTCGCTGGTATTGAGCGCATCGGCGATGGCCGCGCCACGGCCGTGCGTAAACGGCAGTTCGCCCGTCCAGACGGCATGCGCCATGTCGCCCGCGTCGTCGAGCGGGCCGCCCTTGCGCTGCTTGACGGCGTATTCGTCGAGCGCGATGCGCAGCACAGTGGTGGCCGCGTATTCCTTGGTGTTGCCGCCGCGCACGTGCGCCAGGCGTCCCGGCACCAGCTTTTCCATCAGCGCATCCATGGCCGCATGCTGCTGGCCGATATCGCTGACTTTTTCAAATCGCCCGTACACCATCGCCGAACGGTAGTTCATCGTGTGGTTGAAGGCGGAGCGCGCCAGTACCAGGCCGTCGAGATGGGTGACCGTCACGCAAACGTCGCTATCTTGCAAGAGCTTGAGCATGCGGCTGCCGTTCGAGCCATGGATGTACAAGTGGCCGTCGATGCGCCAGCAGGCGGTCGGGATGCAATGGCTGCCCTTGTCGTCGTGGAAGGCGATATGGCACAGGTAGGCGGCATCGACGATGGCGTACAGGGCGGCTTGCTCGTAGCTGGCCAGTTCGGCGAGGCGGCGCACGCGGGTACGGGGGCTGGGAGGCAGGGCGGTAGCGGTCATGGCGGAAGTCCCGTTGGTTGAAGAGGAAGGCCGCACTATAATCGGCATCTGGCCCTGAAAAAAGATCCAGAACTGATAAATAATTTAGAGCCACGAAGGAGGCGCATGGATTTCGCTTTGCTGCTTGATGCATTCGAACGCACGCACCGCGAGCGGGGCTGGCCGCGCCAGCGCCTGCTGCATGAATGCCTGCGCGCGGCAATCCGCGGCGGCCAGCTGGCGCCGGGAACGCGCCTGGCCGCCACGCGCGTGCTGGCGGCCGAACTGGGACTGGCGCGCAATACCGTGTTGTACGCCTACGAGCAATTGGCCAGCGAAGGGTTTGTCTTGCCGGACCGGCGCGGCACCGTCGTCGCCGGCAGCGTTGGCGTGCCGGAAGCGGCACCTGCTGCTGGCGGCAGCAATGACGGCTTGTCGCGCCGCGCCCGGCGTTTGCGCGGCGTGGCGGGGCAGGATGCCAGCGCGGCGGTGGTGTTTCCCGCCGACGCGATGGGTGCGTTCGCGCCCGGCGTGCCGGCGCTCGACGAATTTCCGCTGGCGCAGTGGCGCCGCATGCTGGACCGCGCGTGGCGCGCGCTGACGCCGCGCCAGCTCAATTACGGCGACCCGGCCGGCGAGCCGCAGCTGCGCATGGCCATCGCCGACCATTTGCGCGCCGCGCGCGGCGTCGTCTGCGATGCGGGCCAGGTGTTCATCACGGACGGCACGCAAAGCGGCCTCGATGTCTGCCTGCGCGCCTTTGCCGACCAGGGCGATACCTTGTGGATCGAGCATCCTGGCTATGGCGGCGCGCTGGCGGCGGGCCGTGGCGCCGGCTTGCAGGTGACGGGTATCGCCGTCGACATCGATGGCATCGCGCCGACGGACGAGGACTGGCGCGATACGCCGCCGCGGCTGATCTACACGACGCCGTCGCACCAGTATCCGACGGGCAGCGTGCTCAGTCCCGCGCGCCGCATGGCGCTGCTCGAACGCGCGCGCGCGGCCGGCGCCCTGATCATCGAAGACGATTACGACAGCGAATTTCGCCATGGCGGCCCGCCCCTGGCGGCCATGCAGGGACTGGTGGCCGACGCGCCCATCGTATATCTGGGTACCTTCAGCAAGACCATGTTCCCCGCCTTGCGCCTGGCTTTTATCGTCGTGCCGGCCGTGCTGGCCGGGGCCTTCGCGCAGATGCAGGCGCAGGGCGCCGCGCGGGGCCGCGTGGCCGAACAGCTGGCGCTGGCCGAGTTCCTGCGCAGCGGCCTGTTCGCGCGCCACGTGCGCCGCATGCGCCGCCTGTACCGCCAGCGGCGCGACGCCTTGAGCGAGGCACTGCAGCGCCATGCGTGTGGGGGCGCGGCCATCCATGGCGGCACGGCCGGCATGCACCTGGCGCTGCGTTTTCACGATCACGCATGGGACGATCTGGCACTGAGCCGCCGTGCCGCGCAGGACGGCATCGTGGCGCTGGCGCTGTCCGCGCATGGCACGGCCGAGGGGACGGGAGAAGAGCCAGGCTGGAACGGTTTCCTGCTCGGCTATGCGCAGGTGCCGGCCGAGAACATGGATGGCCTGGCGCGCCGCCTGGGCGCATTGCTTGCGCAAGCTGGCGCGGCTGGACAGGCGAGGCTGGCACAATAGGCTTTTGCCAGGCTGCGGAAGAGTACTGCCCATGAT
The DNA here is from genome assembly GCF_020858035.1 of Janthinobacterium sp. EB271-G4-3-2. NCBI lineage: Bacteria > Pseudomonadati > Pseudomonadota > Betaproteobacteria > Burkholderiales > Oxalobacteraceae > Janthinobacterium > Janthinobacterium sp. EB271-G4-3-2. The sequence continues at coordinate 45,892 of NZ_JACYMG010000020.1, forward strand.
ACTGAGCTGGAAAGCCCCGATTTATTACAATGACAAACTCACCGGTTCCTACGACAAGGAACGTGGGTCGTATGAGACGGCCGGATCGAACTTCGACTATCTGGACCTGCTGCAGGGTGTGCCTTTCCCGCCTGGTATGGACAAGCCACCCGTGCATTTTGTCTGTCCCAGGGAACGGCTGCTGAAATATGACTGCCTGTGGCTGCTCGGTGAGGTGCCGCTGGTCTCGGCCCGCCTGGCCGAGTTCCTCGCCGGCGCCGCCGGCCAGGACGTGGAATTGCTCGCCCCCGCCTGCATCATGGCGGGCGGTGAACCGGTGGAGCAGCCGTTTTACATCGTCAATGCGGCGCAACAAGTACAGACGGTGGACCTCGAGCGTTCAATCGCGGAAAAAGATGACAAGGGCAACATCATCTATTTCACGAGCAGGTTTTTCCGCGACGATGCCATGGCGCCCAGGCAGATCGCCAGGGATACGCAATCGGGCGACCTGTTGCTCTCCAGCGAGCTTGCTGGCCTGATGAAGGCCGCGCGCTTCAAGGGCGACAAGAAGCTGGGGTTTTATCGCGCCGAAGGGCGATGGGAAGAGGCTCTTGAATGATATCGCACGGGCATCGCGCCCGATGGGGCTTACTGCTGGTCCTGCATCCACTGCTTCAAGCCGTTGACCCAGTTCTTGGCGGGCAGGTTGAACTGCTTCTTGATGGTGGCGGCGCGTTCGTATAAATCGCTGAAGTCGAGCGATGGCGATTTTTTGAAGGCCAGCACGACAATGTTTTCATCTTCCATTTCCGGTACCCACACGACGGCGTCGAAGACCAGTTCCATCGCCTGCAAATTCTTGTCGTAGTTGGGGAAATCGCCGAAGACATTCGTGCACATGATACCGTCGTCCGTCAGACAGTCGAAGCAGGCCTGGTAGAACTCGGGCGTGTCGAGCACGGGCCCGCGCGCGTCTTCATCGTACAGGTCCACTTGCAGCGCGTCGACGGTGCCATGGTTGGCCGGGTCGAGCACGAAGTCGAGCGCATTCATTTCGCGCACATCGAGGCGTGCGTCGTTCGGCGGCAGCGCGAACTGGGCGCCGCAGATGGCGATCACGTTCGGATTGAGTTCGATGGCCGTGACCGTGGCGTCGGCGAAGCGGCGGTAGCTGAACTTGGTCAGCGCGGCGCTGCCCAGGCCCAGCTGCACGATGCGTTTGGGCTGCGTCTTGAACAGCATCCACATCATCATCATCTGCACGTATTCGAGCTCGATGGCATCGGGTTTGTCGAGGCGCATGGCGCCCTGCACCCACTTGGTGCCCAGGTGCAGGTAGCGGATGCCGCGGTGTTCGGTGGTAGTGGCGGGCGGGTGGCCCGGGTGGCTGAAAGCGGTGTGGCTGGTGGAGGTAAAGTCGGTCGTCATGGCGCCAGTTTAGCAGCCGCCAAAGAAAAAGACGCCGTGGCGTCTTTTGGGGGGAGCGCTCAAGATTGTTTGCGGCGCCGCGCCAGGAAGCCGAGTATGCCCAGGCCGGCCAGCAGCATGCCATAGGTTTCCGGTTCAGGAACGGGAGCCAGGTTCAGGTTGAAGACGCCGCCATAGCTGCCGCCCTTGGTGTTGCCGATGACGGTGAGGACCAGCGGGCCATTGAACAGGAGGGTCGTAGGCGCCAGTATTTCGCCCTGGGCATAGCCAAAGACGGTGGGGCCGCCAAAGCCGGTCAGGCCGATGCCATTCAGGTTGGCGCTGGTGAAGCTGATGGAGGAACTGTCCGAACCGGTGACGGACAGGTTGGCCAGGAAGGCTTGCGCGGTGGAACCGAAGGTCGCATCGGGTGTGAACGTGAAGGTATCGGTGAAGTCGCCGAGCGGACTGGGTACCGCGTTGAAGCCGCTGGTCCACAGATTGCCCGTGGTATTGACGAGGTTGACGATGTAGTCGGCGGCGCTGGCGCTGCCGATGGAGGCAGCGCTCAGTACTGCCGCTGCGATGAGTGATTTTAATTTCATGTTGATCCCCGCGAAAAGACGATTGATGTTTCAAAAAAACCGTACCGCGCTGATAAATTATCGCTGGGGCATCAAGTTGTCAATTAGTTATTTCAATATCATTATGCAAACTCAAATAGCTTATTTCTAACACACGGGCATGGCACCCATGAAGTTGCAATATTAAAAAATATAATTATCAATGGTGCACCAAAAAATAATCGCGGATGGTGTGATTTAAAAATCGTTACACGAGGAACTAATTGCTGTCCAGTAAGGGCAGAATCAAGGTCACCGCCAGGCCGCCGCCCTCGCGGTTGGCCAGGGTGATGCGTCCGCCATGGGCTTCGGCGATTTCGCGCGCCAGGGCCAGGCCCAGCCCCGTGCCGCTGCGCTTGGTGGAATAAAACGGCACCAGCGCGTTTTCCAGCACGGCGCCGCTCATGCCCGGCCCGCGGTCGCGCACTTCGATGCGCAGCTGGCCATGCGCCTGGCTGACGTGCAGGCCGATATGCTCTTCCCGCGAGCCCGATTCCAGCGCATTCTTGAGCAGGTTCAGCAGCGCTTGCTGCATTTGCGCCGCATCGAACAAGGCCGCTTGCGCGGGCGGCGAGGCGTCGAGCGTGAAGGCCGCTTGCGAAGCCAGGCTGTCGAGGAAGAAGGGCCATTCGCATGGCGCCAGGCGCGGCGCGGGCAGCTTGGCAAAGCGCGCATAGCCGAGGATGAAGGTTTCCAGGTGACGCGTGCGCTCCTCGATGGTGGCGAGGATTTGCGGCAGTCGCTCGCTCTGGCCGCGGCGCACCAGCTCGGCGCCGGAATGGGCCAGCGAGGCCAGTGGCGCCAGCGAGTTGTTGAGTTCATGGCTGATGACACGGATGACTTTTTTCCAGGTCTGCACTTCCTGTCGGCGCAGTTCCAGGGTCAGCTGGCGCAACAGCAGCAGTTCGTGCTTGCGTCCGTTCAGGCTGAAGCTGCGGCGCGCCAGGTGATACACCTCTTCCTGTTCCCCTTCGCCGCTGGTAAACAAGCCGTCGTTGCGGCGCGCCAGCGCTTCGGCCAGGGCCGGCGCCGCCTGCCGCACGATGTCGGCCAGGTGATGCCCTTCGAGCCGGCGTCCCTGGTGCAGCAACTGGCGCGCGGCCAGGTTGGCGTAGACGATGGCGCTGCCCTCGGCCACCAGCAGCATGGCCACCGGCGTGTTCTGGACCATGGTGTCGAGCAGCAGTTCGCGCTGCACCAGGTCCAGGCGCTGCTTGCGCAGCACGTCGCCCAGCGCATTGTGGGCCGCCACCAGGTCGGCCAGTTCATCGTCCTGCGGCCAGCGCAGGCTGAAGCCGAAGTCGCCGTCCTGGTAGCTTGTCACCGTGCCGCTCAAGGCGCGAAACAGCGACAGCATCGCCTGCAGCTGGGCACGGATGGTAATGACGGCCACCGGCAGCACGCATAGCAGGGTACCGGCCAGCACCAGCAGCGGCTGGCCCGGTAAAAAATGCGCGAGCAGCAGGGCGATGACGATGCCCAGCACGAGCAAGGTGACGATCAGCGCCGTCCAGCGCGTGAGCAGGGAGAGGCGCATGGGACGGTAGGCCATCAGCCGCGCGCGATGCCCAGGCGTTCCATGCGCCGGTACAGGGCCTGGCGCGACAGCCCCAGTTCCTGCGCCGCCTGCGCCACCACGCCGTGCGCGCGCGCGAGCGCCGCGGTGACGCTGTCGCGGTCCGGTTCCGTCGCGGCGGCATCCTGCGGCGCGCGCGGCGATGCCACACCGGCCAGCGGCAAGCCCGTTTCCAGCGCGCCGATCACCGGGCCGGCCGTCAGCAGGTTGGCGCGCTGCATGACGTTTTTCAGTTCACGCACATTGCCCGGCCAGCCATGCGCCAGCAAGGTCGCCTGCGCCTGCGCGTCCAGCGTCTTTTCGCCGCCCAGGAAATGCCGCGCCAGTACCAGGATGTCCAGCGGGCGCTGGGCCAGCGGCGGCAGGCGCAGTTCGATCACGTTCAGGCGGTAGAACAGGTCTTCGCGAAACGTGCCGGCCTTGATCATCGCCGGCAGGTCCGCGTTGCTGGCGCTGATGACGCGCACTTTCACTTGCCGCTCGCGGTTCGAGCCGAGGCGCTCGAAGCGTCCCGTTTCGAGCACGCGCAGCAGTTTCATTTGTCCGGCCAGCGGCAGGTTGCCGATCTCGTCGAGGAACAGGGTGCCGCCGTCGGCCGCGTCGAACTTGCCGTCGCGCGCGCGCGTGATGCCCGTGTAGGCGCCCGCTTCGGCGCCGAACAGTTCCGCCTCGATCAGCTCCACGGGCACGGCGCCGCAATTGAGCACGACGAAGGGGCCGCTGGCGACCTGGGAATTGGCTTGCACGATGGCGGCGATGCGTTCCTTGCCGCTGCCGTTCGGCCCCGAGATGAGCACGGGCACGTCGGCGCGCGCCACCTGGCACGCCAGGTGCACGACTCGTTCCGTGGCCGGGTCTTGCCATACCATGCCGCGCAGGTCGAAGTCGTGTTCCAGGGTGTGGCGCTGGCGCTGCTCGGCCACCACGCGCTGGCGCAGCGCGCGGTTGGCTTGTCCCAGTTCCAGCAGGTTCTGCACGCTGGCGATCAGGCGCCGGTCATCCCATGGCTTGGCCAGGTAGTCGGCCGCGCCGGACTTGATCAGGTCGACGGCCGCGTCGAGCTGGGTCCATGCCGTCAGCAGGATCACGGGCAGATCCGGGTAGCGTGCGCGGATCGCGTGGAACAGCGCGCCGCCTTCCTCGCCCGACGTGGTGTCGGCCGTGAAGTTCATGTCCTGCACCACCAGGTCGATGGCGTGGCGCTCGAGCAGCTGCAAGCCCTCCTCGGGCGAGGCCGCGCGCACGGCGTCGATCTCGTGCAGGGAGAACAGCACGTCCAGCGCGATGGCCACGGCGGCATTGTCGTCAATAATCAGTACGGTAGGCATGCGCGCAGCATATCACTCAGGTGCCGGCTCAGGTACTGCGGGTGGCAGTGGCCGGAGAAATGCTGGCCGCGCGCCATGCCGGGCCGTACACGGCGCCCACGCCCAGCAGCCAGAACACGAGCGCGCCGGCCAGCAGATAGCCGGGCGGCAGGCGCGCCATTTCCAGCTGGCTGACCAGCAGCTGGTTCAAGCCCAATCCCAGCAGCACGCCGCACGCCACGCCGACGCTGGTGATCATGAAATTCTCGGTCAGGAAGTAGCGCAGGATGTCGATGCGGCGCGCACCGAGTGCACGGCGTACTCCGATCTGTTTGCGGCGCTGCGTCACCCACAGGCTGGCGATGCCGACGATGCCGCTGGCGGTGACCAGCAGCAGCAGGGTCGAGACGGCGATCAGCATCCATGACAGGCCGCGGTCGGCCCGGTAGCGTGACGTGCGGTGCTTTTCCAAGGTATCGGTGCGCACCAGCAGGCGGTCGCTGGTGGCGCTGCGGATGGCCTGTTCCGCCTCCTTGATCAGGCGGTCGCGCTGGCCCGGCTCGGCGCGCACCGCATACAGCAGCGAATCGCGCCCGCCCGTCAGGCGCGCCGGCAGCAGGATCGAGTACTCACCTTCGGCCCTGACCTGGCCCATCTGCGTCTGCAGCTTTTCGACGACGCCGACCACGCGCAGTTCGGGATCATCGGCGCCGTTGCCCCTGTACAGCGTCTTGCCGACAAAGCTGGTTTCGCCGGGCCAGATTTTTTGCGCCGCAGGGAGCGTCACGATGGCCACCGTGGGGTAGCGGTCGTCGACATCTTCATCGATCTCGGGTACCTCCTCAGGCAGGAAGTCGCGTCCTTCCACCAGCTTCAAGCCATAGGTCTTGACCAGGGCATCGGGGGTGACGTAGGTCGAGATGTTGGCGCTGGGCGTGACCTGGCTGCGCTTGGCCGACACGCTGGTGGAGTTGCCGGAGCGCGACAGCACCGCCTGCGACGTTTGCGCCACCGACAGCACGCCCGGCAAGGCGCGCAGCAGGGCCGCCTGGCGCTTCTGCTCGGACAGCTGGCGCTCATGGCTGCCGCGGTCCATGTTCTGGATATGGACATAAAAAATGTCGTTTTCAGCGGCCACGCCGGTGGGCCGCGCGGCGACGGCCTGGCGCAGGTTGACGATGTGCAGGGCATTGGCCAGGATGGCCAGGCTGATCGCGATCTGCACGGCCACCAGGATGGCGCCGGTTTTGCTGCGCATCAGCGCCGACAGGATGGGACGGATTTCCATGCTGGACCTCATAGTGGATAAGTGGATGTCATTGGGACTTGAGCTGGATCGCCGGCGTCACCTGGCACGCGCGCCAGGTGGGCAGCAGGCCGGCCAGCAAGGCGGCCAGCACCGACATGGCAAACGTCAGCAGCAGCATCGGTATGTCCATGTGCGCGACGGTGCCCAGTTCCTCCGACTGCTTGCTGACCACGGCCAGCGCGCCAAACGCCAGCAGCAAGCCCAGTACGCCGCCAGCCAGGCCGATCACGCCGCTTTCGATCAGGAACTGGCGGAAGATGTCGCGCCGCGTGGCGCCCAGTGCGCGGCGGATGCCCACTTCGCTGGCGCGCACGGAAAACTTCGCCAGCAGCAGGCCGATGGTGTTGACCAGGCACAGCAACAGAAAGCCGAAGGCCAGCCAGGCCGCCAGTTTGTTGTCGTTGTCGACCACCTTCAGATGGGCCATCCATTCGTTCAGGTCGTACAGCTTGTTCGGCGCATTGCGCATCATGCGTCCCAGCTTGCGCTGCTCGCCCGCATAGGCATCCAGATACTGCTGCAACTGGCCACGCTCGCCGCTGCCGGCCATTTCGAACCAGAACTGCAGCCAAGTGCAGCCGGAGCCGAGCCGGCCCTGGAAGCCGGGGGCGGTCTGCTCGCCATTGCAGCTCATGCCGCCGTCGTGTTCGGTCTCGTGGCGAATCGCGCTGGCAAACGGGATGAAGAATTCGTCTTCCGCGCCGAAAGCGCCCTTGCTGCCGATGATGCGGTGCGGGCGTGGCACCACGTCCCAGGTGGCCAGCACGCCCGTCACCATGTAGGGCCGGCCCAGCACCGTGACGCGCTGGCCGACCGGATTGCTGCTGCCGACCAGCTTTTCGGCCAGCGCGCGGCTCAGCACGATCACGTCCGCGCCGCTGGCGTCGTCGGCTTCGCTCCATGGCTGGCCATACAGGAAGGGGGCGTCGAACATGCTGAAAAAATCGCGTGTGGGCGCCATGCCCTGGGCCTGGAAGGAACCGATATCCTTGCGCGCCGGCTCGACCGGACCGGCCACGCCGTACATGACGGTGCGACGCACGCCCACTTTGCTGGCCATGAAATTGCGCGCGTCGATATAGCTCATCTGGGCTTGCGAGAAGCCGGGCTTGTCGCCGGGCACGTAACCTTTGACGGGCAAGATATCGATCATCGGCACGAACATGCGGTCGCTCTTGTGCGGCAGCGGATCGCCCGACATGGCGTGCAGGATGGTGACGGTGGACACGCTGGCGGCCACGCCGACGGCCAGGGTCAGCACCATCAGCGCGGTCAGGGCGCGATTGCGGCGCAGGCTGCGCAAGCCCAAGGTGAAATAGTAGCGGAACATGGGCTCTCCTTACGCCGTCGCCGCGTGCTGCGGCTTGGCCGACAGCGTTGCGCGGTGCTGCACCAGGTCCGACACCTGGCCGTCGATGATGTGCACGTTGCGCTGGCTGCGCAGCGCCAGTTCCGGATCGTGGGTGACCATCAGGATGGTGGTGCCTTGCGCGTTGATTTCTTCCAGCAGTTCCATCACGCCGCGCGCCATCTGCGTGTCCAGGTTGCCCGTCGGTTCATCGGCCAGCAGCAGCTTGGGCGAGCCTGCCAGCGCGCGCGCGATCGCCACGCGCTGCTGCTGGCCGCCCGACAGTTCGGCCGGATAGTGTTTCATGCGCGACGCCAGGCCGACCTTGGCCAGCGCGTCTTCGATGCGTTCCTTGCGTTCGGCGCGGTTGAAGCCCCGGTAGCGCAGCGGCACGTCGACGTTGTCGAACAGCGACAGGTCGGGAATCAGGTTGAAGCCCTGGAAGATGAAACCGAGCTTTTCATTGCGCAGGCGCGAGCGGGCATTGTCGTCCATGCCCCTGACGTTGACGCCGTCGAGTATGTATTCGCCGTCGGTGAATTCCTCGAGCAGGCCGGCGATGTTCAGAAAGCTCGTCTTGCCCGAGCCGGACGGCCCCGTGACGGTGACGAATTCACCTTGTCGCACATGGATGTCGAAGCCGCGCAGCGCGTGGGTTTCGATCATGTGGGTGCGGTAGACTTTGCTCAGGTTTTGCATGCGCAGCATGGAGGGCCTCTCAGGGTATAAGTTGAATGATGTGTCAGTTGAGCGAGACGCGGGCCGCGTTCTCGAAGTTTTCCGTGCCGGCGACGACGACCTTGTCGCCCAGCTTCAAGCCGTCGAGAATTTCCACGGCCGACACGCTGGTCGCGCCCAGCTTGATCGGCGTGCGCATCGCCACGCCGTCGCGTACGACGTAGGCGAAACGGCCGCCTTCCGCTTCGACGAAGGAGCCGCGCGCCAGCATCAGCACATTCGGTTTTTCATCGATCAGCAGGCGCGCCGCCACGCGCTGGTTCTGGCGCAGGCCGGCCGGCTGCTCGCCGTCGAAACGTACGCGCGCCAGCACCTGGTTTTTCACCACTTCGGGCGACAGCGCCGACAGCTTGCCGGTCGCCCGGATGGCACCCGTTTCGATCTCGGCGCGCATGCCCAGGCCGATGTCGGCCACATACGTTTCCGGCACCTCGAGCTCGACTTCCAGCTGCGACAGGTCGACCAGGGTCATCAGGGCGGTATTGGCTTGCACCACGCTGCGGTTGGCCACCGACAGGGTGCCGATGAAGCCGTTGACGGGCGCGCGCACGGTCAGCTCGTCAACCCTGCGCTGGGCGTTGTCGCGCACCAGGCGCTGGCGTTCCAGTTCGTTGACCCTGGTCTTGAGCGCCAGGGTCACGTCTTCGCTTTCCAGGCCCGCCGCCTGCGAGGCGTGCTTGCTGCGGATATCGGCCGAATTCAAGGCGTCCTTGGCCTTCTGGTAATCGATCTTGGCGATGATGCCCACCTGCGCCACGCTTTCATAGCGCTCCAAGGTGCGCTGCGCGGACAGGCGGTCGATCTCGGCCGTGTCGGCTTCACGGCGCGCCAGCAGTTTCTGCTTCTTGGCCAGGATCTGCTGGCGCGCCACTTCCGCCTCCAGCTGCTGCACGCTCGATTGTTCGCGCTTGAGCGCGTCGGACAGGTCCGGCGATTCCAGCACGGCCAGGATGTCGCCCTTTTTCACCGTGTCGCCCGCCTTCGCTTTCAGCGTGACGGTGGCCACCGTGGTCGAATACAGGGTCGGGCTGATGGCGGCGACGATGCGGCCCGTGACGGCCGCGTCGCGGATCAGGGTGCCGCGCGTGACGTCGGCGATGCGCAGGCGGCTGCTGTTGACGGAATGCTCGCTGTTGCGCCAGCCGGCAACGGCAGCGATGGCGGCGCCGATGACGATGACGGCGCCAGTGAGCAGCAGGGCGCGTTGCTTGTGGCGCTGACCCGGCGGGGCGGACAGTACGGCGTCTTGGGAAGAGGTATCGCGGATCATGGTCATGTCTCGTGAAGGATGACTTTTCCAATGCACGATCCATGCCAGTATTCAAGTCATTGATTTGAATGGAAAAAAGTTCGGGCGTCCGGCTGTCCGCCGTGTCCGCGCTGTCCAGGCGGTGTCCGCGCGCGCCGCATTGCCGCGGCGTCTTTGCATGGTTCTTGATATTCTGGCAATCGACCTGATCTGCGGCACAGGCAGTGATGGCGCGTGGCGCCATGCCGGTCCCCTTCTATGGAGCATGATGTCGCCTTCACCCTCCCTTGTTGCCCGCTTGCGTCCCTGGCTGCGCCAGTTTGCCAGCCTGCCCGAGCCGCCGGAACTCGATTATCCGTTTGTCGCCAGCGACATCGCCATGTTGCAGCGCATCGACGGTGGCTTGCCCCAGCTCGATAGCCAGACGTGGGATGAAATGTTGCTCGACGCCTACCATGCGCAGCTGGCCACGCAGACCAGCATTCTTGGCCAGCAGCGATTGCATCAGCGCCTGGCAAGCGGCACGGCGGGGGCCGCCTCGCGGGCGCGCATCGCTTCCTTGCTGGCCGCGCCGGCACAGCAGGCGGCGATCGAGCAGGCGATGCAGCCGCTGCGCACGGCAGACATGGAAGTGGCGGCGCTGCTGTGCGGCGCACCGCAGCCAGCGCCGCCGTGGTGGAGCCGCTGGCTGCTGCTGCCGACCCTGGCACTACTGATCTCGCTTCTGGCCGCCTGGCTGGTCGCGCCGCTGGCGTGGGCCGTCGCGGTGCCCGTCTGGCTCTGGCTGATGGCCTTGCAGATGCGTTTTCACGACCGTTGCAAACCGTGGGAGCGCAGCGTCTTTACCTTGCAGCAGATGCTGCTGGTGCATGGCCGCCTGGGCGCGCTCGATACCGCGTTCACGGCGGCGCTGCGAGAAGGCGGGCGGGCCGCCGGCGTGATCAACCGCCAGATCACGCCGGTGCGCTGGATCAAGATGATTCCCCTGCTGAGCGAATATGACGACTGGCTCATGCTGGGCAATATCCGGCGCTATTTTCACAGCCTGCGCGTGGTGCGGCGCGAACGCGCCTTCCTGCGCCAGAGTTTCCTGCTGCTGGCGGACCTGGAAGCGGACCTGGCCCTGGCGCGCCACCTGCGCGGCCGCGCAGAGTTTTGCTGGGCGCAGGCTAGCGATGCGCGGCAGTTGTCGCTCGATGCCATGGTGCATCCGCTGCTGGCAGGCGCCATGCCCCTGTCGCTGCGGCTCGATGGCCGCGGCGCCTTTATTTCGGGGCAGAATGCGGTGGGAAAAAGTACCCTGCTGCGCGGCGTGGGCCTCAATCTGATCAGCGCGCGCGCGTTTGGCTTTTGCTATGCGCAGGCGGCCCGGGTGCCCATGCTGCCCCTGTATTCGAGCATGCAGAACGAGGATTCGCTCGATGGCGGTGAAAGTTTGTATATCGCCGAATTGCGGCGCGCGCGCGAATTGCTGGCGCTGGCCGAAGAGGGCGCGCCGGCCCTGTTCCTGATCGACGAGATTTTCCGCGGCACCAACCACCTCGAGTCGGTGGCGGCGGCCGCCGCCGTGCTGCACAGCCTGGCTGCAGATCACCTGGTGATCGTCTCGTCGCACAACCTGGTATTGGGGCCGCTGCTGGAAGACTGTCTGGCGCCGTGGTGCGTGCGCCGCGATGACGGGGACGCGCTGCTGCTGGCGCCCGGCGTGCTGCAGGCCACGAATGGCATCGCGCTGCTCGCGCAGCGCGGTTTTGACGCCGGTATCGCGGACAAGGCGGGGCGCGTGTTTGACTGGCTCAGCACGCACATGGCGCAGCCGGCCGATTGCGGCGGCGTGCTGGAACGGGCGTGATGGCCGCCCTTATTTGTCCTGCTTCTCCGGCGTGCTCTTGTCGATCACTTCGCGGCAATCGCCGCGGATGATGGCGTTGTCGTAGTTGGTCCAGCCGTAGCTGTCGACGTAGCGCTTGTGCTGCTTGAAGCGGGCGCTGGCGATGCTCCATTCGGGTTGTTCGCCGGCGAAGCGGATGTCGCCCAGGTCGAGCAGCGTATGAAACATGTTTTCCGTCGACAGGCGCGCCTTTTGATGGCGCCGCAGCTGCGTTACCTTGTCCGGATAGTGCTGCTTGAATTGCGGCGAATACCAGACGAAGGCGGGCACGTGGAATTCGAACTGCGTGTTGTGGCCATGGAAGGCCAGGCGGCAGGTGCCGTCGTACAGGGTCTGGCCATGGTCGGCCACGTAGACGAGCGAGCTGCGCAGGGCGGTGCGCTGGCCGTCGTCCTTCAGCATGCCGATCACGTTCGACAGGAACCAGTCCGTGTACAGGATGGAGCTGTCGTAGCTGTTGTTCAGCTGCGGCTTGATGGCCGTGTCCGTGTAGACGGGCTTGTCGACGCCGAACAGCGACGGCTGCCACTTGTCGAACGATTTCGGATAGCGCTGGCTGTAGTTCCAGTGGCTGCCCAAGGTATGCAGCACGATGAGTTTTTTCGGTGCCGGGTCGGCCAGCGCGTTCCTGAACGGATCGAACAGGATCTGGTCGAAGTTCGAATTGTTGGTAAAGCCGCCCAGGTTCAGGAACTGCACCACGTCCGCTTCCTTGGCAAATACGGACACGGGCGTGTCGAACTGGCCGAACGAGATCTGGTTCGACAGCCAGTAAGTCTTGAAGCCCGCTTCCTTGTAGGCGGTGAGGAAGGATTTTTCCGAGAAGCCATCCTTGAGGCTTTGCGTGGCCGGCTTGCGCGAGATGATGACGGGCACGGACAGGCGCGTGGCGGAAACGGCCGTGATGACGTCGGCCAGCGGCACCAGGTTGCTTTCCTGTTTCAGCAGGGGATTGGTGTCGCGTTCGTAGCCGTTCAGGCTCCAGCGGTCGTAGCGCGACGATTCGCCGATCACCATGACCACCACTTCCGGGTTGATATCGGGCTGTTGCTGGTGCGCGCCGAAACGGAAGCTGCTGCTTTTCTGTCCCAGTTCGGCCAGGTACTTGCGTTCCTTGTAGAAATCGAAGCCGCGCGCGGCCAGGCCGAAGGGCCAGGAATTGCTGACGGTGTCGAAGGCGTAGGGCAGGCGCGCCCAGTGGGGCAGGCTGGGCCAGCCCAGGCCCGTTTCATCGGCGCCGGCGATGCTGGCGTTTTCCGGCTTGCTGCTTTCCTCGTCTTCCTCTTCCGTTTCGTCGTCGGCCGAGCTGGCGTCGCCGAAGCCGGAAGCACCCGCTTTGGCGCTGGCCGCCGGCTTGCTGGCCTTGGCGGACGCGGCGGCGCTGTGCACGGTCTTGGCCTCGAAACCGAATTCGTAGCCATACCACCAGAAGCCGCCCAGCACGATCAGCAGCACGAAGGCGGCCGGGCGCGTCTTGCCGCGCCAGTCGAGGTCGCGCGTGCGCGTGGCCGCAGACCAGCTCAGGGCGCACCAGGTGATCACGCCCAGCATGACGGCGCCCATCAGCCAGACTTTTTGCCCGAGGAATTCCATCGCTTCCTTGGGGCTGGTTTCGAAGATGATGCCCAGGTGGTGCGTGGAAATGCCCTGGCCATAAAAGATGAACAGGTAGATTTCGGTCGGCAGGGCCAGGAAGGCGGGCACCAGCAGCCAGTGGAAGTAGGCGGGGCGCTTGAACACGCTCCAGACGGCCAGCCAGGCCAGCAGCTCGAACGTGAGCATCTGCCATGGATGCTCGGGCGCACGCCCCAGCAGCGCGGGGATGAAGGGCACGGCCGTCAGCGAGGCATACGTCAGGAGCAGGATCAGATTGGCGGGGCGAAGCAAGGAGCGCATAAAGGAGGGCGGGAGGGCAGCGAAAAATGTCCGCTATTATCAATCCTTTTGTTGTCTTGCGGTCACACAAGAATGTGCACGGCAGATGCTTGGCCGCAGGGAAAGAATGCCAAATCATCAATCATTTACGCAGGTCGGCATCCGCGCATCGTTGCCAAAGATTAGTCAAAATGCCACAAATACCTGCCATTTTTGCCTTTTTTTATAGCAAAAAGCGGTAAACCGATTGACCCCCTGTGGCACAAGGTCTAAACTAGCGAGTTCTCGATTTTATTCTGCTCATCGTTTACGCATTACTTGGCATTTCATGGCCGCTCCTGATCGAGTGGCTGCGGGCGCCTCCGGTGCGCAGTAGATGAAAGCGGGACGAGGTTTTAGTCGCCGGGCATCTTGCCCGGGTTATTAATCGTAGTTTTTTGTTGGATTTATAACGATGCCAACCATCAATCAATTGATTCGCAATCCACGCGTCGCTTTGACCGTGAAGAGCAAATCGCCGGCGCTGGAAAACAGCCCGCAAAAGCGTGGCGTCTGCACACGTGTTTACACCACGACTCCAAAGAAGCCTAACTCGGCTCTGCGTAAAGTCGCTAAAGTTCGCCTGACCAATGGTTTCGAAGTCATTTCGTACATTGGCGGTGAAGGCCATAACCTGCAAGAGCATAGTGTTGTGCTGTTGCGCGGCGGCCGCGTCAAGGATTTGCCGGGTGTGCGTTACCACATGGTTCGCGGTGCTCTGGATACCCAAGGCGTTAAAGACCGTAAGCAATCGCGTTCGAAGTACGGTACCAAGCGCGCTAAAGCTGGCAAGAAGTAATAAGTTGTACGCAGCAAACCCAAGTTTCGCTCAGTGGCAACTAGCTAAGTGAATGTAGTCGACCGCATCTGGTCGAGTAAGTGGAAGACTATGATGGTCGTCCGCGAGTGTGCGAAGAACGCGCGCTCAACTGAAGATTGAAAGGAATTGATATGCCACGTCGTCGTGAAGTACCCAAGCGCGAAATTTTGCCAGATCCAAAATTCGGCAACACTGATGTCGCTAAATTTGTAAACGTGCTGATGCTGTCCGGTAAGAAATCGGTTGCAGAAAACATCATCTACGGTGCTTTCGAGCACATCGCAGCAAAATCGGGCAAAGATCCGCTCGAAGTTTTTGCTACCGCAATCAACAACGCCAAGCCGCTGGTTGAGGTGAAATCCCGTCGCGTCGGTGGTGCAAACTACCAGGTGCCGGTCGAAGTTCGCCCAGTCCGTCGTATGGCTCTGTCCATGCGTTGGTTGCGTGAAGCTGCTAACAAGCGCAGCGAAAAATCGATGCCACAACGCCTCGGCGGTGAGCTGATGGAAGCGGCTGAAAGCCGCGGCGGCGCGATGAAAAAACGCGACGAAGTCCATCGTATGGCTGAAGCGAACAAAGCGTTCTCGCATTTCCGCTTCTAATATAAAGCCAGCTACCGCAAGGCGGCTGTCAAGCATCTGTTGTTCGAGGCCGGGCTCATTTTTGCAAAAAAATGCTGCTCGGTTTTGTCCATTCATTTAGGATTAATTATGGCCCGCAAGACCCCCATTGAGCGCTATCGTAATATCGGTATCTCCGCTCACATCGATGCAGGTAAGACGACCACGACCGAGCGCGTCCTGTTCTACACAGGCGTGAACCACAAGCTGGGCGAAGTCCATGATGGCGCTGCCACCACCGACTGGATGGCACAAGAGCAAGAGCGCGGTATCACGATTACCTCGGCTGCTGTTACGTGCTTCTGGAAAGGCATGGCAAACAACTTCCCAGCTCACCACATCAACATCATCGACACCCCAGGCCACGTTGACTTCACCATTGAAGTGGAACGTTCGATGCGCGTGTTGGATGGCGCCTGCATGGTTTACTGTGCAGTCGGCGGCGTGCAGCCACAATCGGAAACGGTATGGCGTCAGGCTAACAAGTACAAAGTGCCACGTCTGGCCTTCGTGAACAAGATGGACCGTACCGGCGCCAACTTCTTCAAGGTCTACGATCAGATGCGTTCGCGTCTGAAAGCCAACCCAGTACCTATTCAGATGCCTATCGGTGCTGAAGACGTCTTCACCGGTGTTATCGATCTGGTCAAGATGAAAGCGGTTATCTGGGACGACGCTTCGCAAGGCATGAAGTTCGAATACGGCGACATTCCTGCACACCTGGCCGCTGATGCTGCCAAGTGGCGCGAAAACATGGTTGAAGCCGCTGCTGAAGCGTCGGAAGACCTGATGAACAAGTACCTGGAAGAAGGCGACCTGTCGGAAGCCGAGATCAAGGCTGCCCTGCGTCAGCGTACCATCGCCAGCGAAATCGTTCCAATGTTGTGCGGTACCGCCTTTAAAAACAAGGGCGTACAAGCCATGTTGGACGCGGTCATCGAGTACCTGCCATCGCCAATCGACATTCCACCTGTCCCAGGTCTGGACGAGGACGAGCAGCCAGTCGAGCGCGCAGCTGACGACAATGAGAAATTCTCGGCATTGGCGTTCAAGATCGCAACCGATCCGTTCGTCGGTCAGTTGTGCTTCATCCGTTGCTACTCGGGTACCCTGAATTCGGGCGACTCGGTGTTGAACTCCGTGAAGCAGAAGAAAGAGCGTATCGGCCGTATCGTGCAGATGCAAGCGAACGAACGCGAAGAAATCAAGGAAATGCGCGCTGGCGACATCGCCGCCGTTGTGGGTCTGAAAGACACCACCACTGGCGATACGCTTTGCGACGAAAAAGCCAGCGTCGTTCTGGAACGCATGGTCTTCCCTGAGCCGGTGATTTCGCAGGCAGTCGAGCCAAAAACCAAGGCCGACCAGGAAAAAATGGGCCTGGCGCTGAACCGCCTGGCTGCAGAAGATCCATCGTTCCGCGTGCGTACCGATGAAGAATCGGGCCAGACCATCATCGCCGGTATGGGCGAGTTGCATCTGGACATCATCGTTGACCGCATGAAGCGCGAATTCAACGTTGAAGCGACCGTCGGCAAGCCGCAAGTGGCTTACCGCGAAACGATCCGTAAAGTGTGCGAAGAGTCGGAAGGCAAATTCGTCAAGCAATCGGGTGGTCGTGGTCAATACGGTCACGTGGTTCTGAAGATCGAACCGCAAGAACCGGGCAAGGGCTTCGAATTCGTTGACGCGATCAAGGGCGGTACCGTTCCTCGCGAATACATCCCTGCAGTTGAAAAAGGTGTGCGCGACACGCTGACTTCGGGCGTGATGGCTGGTTACCCAGTCGTTGACGTGAAAGTCACGCTGTTCTTCGGTTCGTACCATGATGTTGACTCGAACGAAAATGCATTCCGCATGGCCGCTTCGATGGCATTCAAAGATGGCTGCCGCAAAGCATCGCCAGTCATCCTGGAGCCGATGATGGCCGTGGAAGTGGAAACGCCGGAAGACTACGCCGGTACCGTGATGGGCGATCTGTCGTCGCGTCGCGGCATGGTGCAAGGTATGGATGAAATTGCTGGCGGTGGCGGCAAGATCATCAAGGCCGAAGTACCTCTGTCGGAAATGTTCGGTTACGCCACGTCGTTGCGTTCGTCGACCCAAGGTCGTGCGACTTACACGATGGAATTCAAGCACTATGCTGAAGCACCTAAGCATGTGACTGAAGCAATCGTAAGCTCGAAAGCTAAGTAATAGAAGTTCCGGGCCGGCTTTCACGAGAATGCCGGTCCCTACATTTAAATCATTGTTCTAAGGAAGAATAAAATGGCAAAAGGTAAATTCGAACGGACCAAGCCGCACGTCAACGTCGGCACCATCGGCCACGTCGACCACGGTAA
>NZ_JACYMG010000021.1:0-408 GCF_020858035.1 Janthinobacterium sp. EB271-G4-3-2
CGACTTAGGCTGCGGGCTATGCCGGAACGCATCGTCATCGACTGCCTGGGTCCTGATCCGGCCTCGTCCATGCTGGCGCAGATCCAGCCGTTGATGCAATAATCATGAACGCTGTAGCACACAAAAAATCCACAGATTTTTCATGGCCGGCATTGACAAGGAAATGGGAAGACTGGATAATGCTCGGCTGTTGGGTGATATAGCTCAGTTGGTTAGAGCACAGCATTCATAATGCTGGGGTCGGTGGTTCAAGTCCACCTATCACCACCAAAGAACATCGATCAGGTTTCCCCTGGTCAAAACGAGCATCCGGTCTGACCGGTCTGTTTGGTGATATAGCTCAGTTGGTTAGAGCACAGCATTCATAATGCTGGGGTCGGTGGTTCAAGTCCACCTATCACCACCAAG
>NZ_JACYMG010000021.1:505-52156 GCF_020858035.1 Janthinobacterium sp. EB271-G4-3-2
AAGAATTTGCAGTATGAAGAACCCGCCCCTGCCCCGTGCAGCGGCGGGTTTTTTCATTTCCGGCAACACCGCGCATGCGGCCTGCGCGCAACACCTGCCCCCTCCGCATGCAATCGGGGATTGTGACAAGCCGCCTCCGCCGCTTACAATGAGAATAATTCTCATTTATATTGTTCATCCCCCATGTCCGCCATCCAGCCCAGCCTGCAACAGCAAGTGCACACGCTCTATAGCGAGCATCACGGCTGGCTGGTCGGCTGGCTGCGCAAGAAACTCAGCTGCCCGCATGGCGCGGCCGACGTGGCGCAAGACACCTTTTTACGCATCATCGCCTCGCGCGACGCGCTGTTCGGCATGCGCGAGCCGCGCGCCTATCTGTCAACGACGGCCAAGCGCTTGCTGCTCGACCGCGCGCGCCGGCAAGTACTCGAGCGCAGCTATCTGGCGGAACTGGCCCTGCTGGCCGACAGCCTGCCCGGCGCGCCCTCGCCGGACGAGATCCTGATGGCCGTGCAGGCGCTCGGTCAGATCGCCACGGCGCTGGACGGAATATCCGCCAAGGCGCGCGACGCCTTTTTGCTGCACTACCTGGAAGAGCAGCCGCAGGCCGCCGTCGCCGCGCAATTGAACGTCTCCACGCGCATGGTGCAAAAATACCTGGTGCAAGCCTTGCTGGCCTGCCGCCACGCCTGCCCGGCAATGGCGGCATGAAGGGCGCGCGCACCGACGTGGCAGCCGAACAGGCCGCGCAGTGGATCGTGCGCCTGAGCGCCGACGACCCGGCCGAGCGCGATATGGCGCGGGCCGGCTTCGCCGCATGGAAGGCGGCCGATCCGCTGCACGCGACAGTGGCCGCCGGCATGGAAAACCTGCTGCGCCAATTGAATGCCGTGCGCGAGCCGGCCGGCGGCGACCACCGCCCCGCGCGGGCCGCCCTGGCCGCCATCGCGCCCAAGCGCCAGCGTCTGCGCCAGCTGGCCGCGGCCAGCGCCGTGGCCGTGCTGGTACTGACCGGCGCGCTGGTCCTCGGCGAGCGCCCCGCCTACCTGCTGGCCGACCTGCGCAGCCCCACGGGGCAATGGCAGACGCACACCCTGGCCGATGGCAGCCGCCTGACCCTGGCCGGCGGCAGCGCCGTCAACGTACGCTTCAACGCGGGTGAACGGCATGTGGAGCTGGTGCGTGGCGACATCCTCGTCGACGTGGCCAAGGATGCGCAGCGCCCCTTCATCGTCGACAGCGGCCAGGCGGCGATCCGCGCGCTGGGCACGCGTTTTGCCGTGCGCAGGGAAGACGGCGCCACCATCCTGAGCATGCTCGAATCGACAGTATCGGCACAGGTGCCGCAACATCGGGCCGTCGTGGTGCGGGCAGGCCAGCGCACGCGCATCACGAACGATGGCGTCGGGCCACTGACCAGCATCGATGCGGCCAGCGTGCAGCAAGCGTGGCGCGCGCACCAGCTGGTGGTCGACGACTTGCCGCTGGCCGACGTGCTCGACGAGCTGGCGCGCCACCGTCACGGCCAGCTGCACTACGACCGCGCGCAGATCGCCGGCATCCGCGTGGCGGCCGTGCTGCCGCTGGACGACACGGACAAGGCGCTGCAGCTGCTGATCGACAATTTCCCCCAGCTGCGCATCCGCATGCTGACGCGCTACCTGGTGATGGTGGACGCCCCCGCCAAAAAGTAAATGTTTTTTTGCATTCGCGGTTCCACTTTGCGCATCTCGTGCGTCAAGGCAGCTGAGATCAATCAAAAAAGGCTGTCACCATGTCCGCTCGTATCCTTACCGTTTCCTCGCCGCGCGCGCTGCGCACGCGGCTGCATCCCCTGGCCCTGGCCGCCCTCCTGCTGGCTGGCGCCGGCATGCACGTCCAGGCAGCCGCCCAGGCGCAGGCCAGCCTTGCCACCGCCAGCTACGCCATCCCCGCCGGTCCGCTGGCCGGCGCCCTGAACCGCTATGCGCAGCAGGCGGGCGTATCCATCGTCGTCGATGCAGCCAAGGTGCAGGGACTGCAGACGGCCGGCCTGCAGGGCAGCTATGCCATCGACGACGGCTTTGCCGTACTGCTGCGCGGCAGCGGCTACGCCATCGGCAAGACGGCGACCGGCTATGTGCTGGTGGCCGCGCCGGCATCCGCGCCCACGGCAGCGGCAAGCGCCGCCTCGACGGCCGAGCGCACCATGCCCTCGATTACCATCGTTGGCCAGGCCGGGCAAGGCGCCACCACGGAAGGCAGCGGCTCCTACACGGCGCGCAAGATCACCCTCGGCAAGGGCGAGCAGTCGATGAAGGACATGCCGCAATCGGTCAGCGTGCTGACGCGCCAGCGCCTGGACGACCAGGGCATCACGGACTTGCGCGAAGCCGTCAACAACGTCACCGGCGTGGTGGGCGTGCATGGCGTGGGACCGGGCGTGGTGATCACGGCGCGCGGCTTCCAGATCGATCAATGGCAGTACGATGGCGTGCCGATCGACCGCAACACCTATGCGCTAGGTAACTGGGGCCAGGAAAACATGGTCATCTACGACCGCCTGGAAGTGCTGCGCGGCGCCTCCGGCATGCTGGTCGGCACGGGCAGCCCCGGCGGCTCCGTCAGCCTGGTGCGCAAGCGCCCGACCGCCACGCGCAGTGTCAGCATAACGGCGCGCGCCGGTTCGTGGGACCATGTTGGCGCCCAGCTCGACGTCAGCAGCCCCTTGAACGCGGACGCCAGCCTGCGCGGACGCGTGATTGTCGATGAAGAAGATACCCACTCCTTCGTCGACCAGGTATGGAGCAAGAACCGCACCCTGTACGCGGCGCTCGACTACGACCTGGGACCGGCCACCACCCTGGGCCTGGCCGTCAGCAACGTCAACGACCATGGCCGCCCTACCTTCATCGGCCTGCCCCGCTATGCGGACGGCAGCGCGCTGAACCTGCCCCGCTCCACCTTCACGGGCGCCGACTGGAACCGCAGCGAGGCCAAACAAACCAACGTGTATCTCGATCTGGAACACCATTTCAACAGCCAGTGGAGCCTGAAGGCATCCGCCGTGAACATAAAAGAAAACACCAGCTCCGTGCACCAGCGCGTGGCCTTGCCCATCAATCCCGACGGCAGCGGTGCGAGCTATGGCGACTTTGGCATGGATTTCGACAACCGCAAGCGCGGTATCGATGCCTACGTGCGCGGCAAATTCGACGCCCTGGGCATCGCGCAGGAAGTCCTCGTGGGCGCCAGCTATGTCACGCTGGCGTCGGACGACGTCTACGCCCGCGCCTGGGAATCCGGTGCGGACGTCTTCAACATCAGGCACAACCGCCCATGGCAAGATATCGACAGCATCGCCGCGCGCCCGAACGGCGTGCGTCCCGTCAGCACCTATGAAATACGCCAGAAAGGCCTGTATGGCAGCTGGAACGGCCAACTGACCAGCAAGCTGAAAGCCGTGCTGGGTGGACGCTTCAGCTGGTACGACTTCGTGTATGCGACGCCCAAAGGTCCCGAAGAACAGCTCAACGCCAGCGCCAAGTTTACGCCATCGGTAGGCCTGATCTACGCGCTCGATCCGCAATGGTCGGCCTACGCCAGCTATGCCGACATCTACACGCCACAAAGCATCCGCGATGCGCAAGACAAGGTCCTCAAACCCGTCACGGGCAGCAATTACGAGGCGGGCATCAAGGGAGAGCTGATGGATGGCAAGGTGAACACCTCGCTGGCCGTGTTCCGCTACGACCACAAGAACCGTGCCGTCACCGACTATGAGGCGGGCATGGTGTGCCCCGACGGGTACTGCTCGCGTGCTTCGGGCAAGGTCCGCAGCCAGGGCCTGGAAGCGGAAGTGTCCGGCGAAGTGGCGCGCGGTCTGCAGTTGTCGGCCGGTTACGCCTATACGACGACGACGTATCTGAACGACCCGGACAATCAGGACAAGGTCTTTTCCACCTGGACGCCGAAACACATGCTGCGCGTGTGGTCCAGCTACACCCTGCCCGGCGCCTGGGACAAGTTCAGCGTGGGCGCCGGCGCCAACCTGCAAAGCCATACGCTCGATACCGCGTACAAGTTCAAGGTTGCCGGCTTCTCGATCTGGAACGCGCGCCTGGCGTGGCAAGCCACGCCGCAGGTGGCCCTGTCGCTCAACGTCAACAATGTGCTCGACAAGCGCTACATCATCCCGGCCTACAACACCACCGGTTCGAACAACTACTATGGCGACCCGCGCAACGTGCAGTTCACCTTGAAGTACACGCCGAAGTGGTAGGCTGACGCGCTGCGCTGACAGCACAGGCGGGCCGGCATTCAGCCGTGCCCGCTTTTTTTTCGTTCAGTGCTAGGCTTGCAGTTAAGAAATTATTCCCTCAGAAAAAACCATGCTCCCACCACTCTCCCTGTCCCGCATGGCGCTGATCCTGGCCACCTGCGCCAGTCCGGCCCTCGCCTTCGACGGCCACTACCAGACCAAGACGCCCTACGCGCCGCAGCAGGACCCGGCCACCTATGCCGCGCCGCCGGCCGGCTTCCAGCCCATCTACACGCAGCTGGTGGCGCGCCACGGGTCGCGCGGATTGACCGGCATGAAGAGCGACGCGGCCCTGTATGCGATGTGGCGGCAGGCCGCCGCGCAGGATGCGCTCACGCCGTTGGGGCGCGAACTGGGCCCCGACATCCTGGCCCTGATGAAGGCCAACGCGCTGCTTGGTTATGGCGTGGCCGGCATCGAAAAACCCGGCTACGGCAATCTGTCGCAGACGGGCATCGAGGAACACCGGCAACTGGCCGTGCGCATGCTGGCGCGCCTGCCCGCCCTGTTCGCGCAAGTGGGCCAGGACGCGGCGACGGCGCCGCGCCAGCTCGTCACCATCGATTCCGGCGTGGACCGCGCGCGCGACAGCGCCCGTTTTTTCACGCAGTCGCTGCTCGAGCACGCGCCCGCGCTGGCGCCCTTGCTCTACCTGCCGCCCGCCCCGGCGCCGTATCCTCAGGGACGCAAGGCGGTACCGCAAGCGGATGGCGTCAACCGCTTCCTGCTGTACGCGCACAAGCTGGCGCCGCGGACGGATCTTGTCGCCGATCGCGCCAACCCGTACTACGCCACCTATGCCGCCAGCCAGGCCTACCAGTACTATGAGAGAACCAAGCAGCTGCATGCGCTGATGGACGCCCCCGCCAGGCTGCCTGCGGCGGCCGCGCATGCGCGCCACGTGCTCGAACGGCTGTTCGCACCCGCCTTCCTCGACCAGCTCGAGCGCGGCGCCGCCAGCTATGCGGACACGGGCAGCTACAGCTTCACCAGCGCGGACGGCCGGCTCACGCGCACCATGACGGGCAGCGGCAAGACCGTCATCCGCAGCCTGAATGCGGCCGCGACAAAACTATATGAACTGTATGCGATCGCCGCCGGCATGCGCCATGAAGTACCGGCCGATTTCAGCCGCTACATGCCCGCCGAGGATGCGCGCTACTATGCCGATATCGCCGACCACGAGGATTTTTACCAGAAAGGACCGGGCAGCACGACCAGCCCAGGCGTGACCTGGCGCTTCGCGCTGGCCTTGCGCGACGATTTTTTCAAGGAAGTCGATGCGCTGGCCAGCGGCGATGTGCGCCACGCGGCCAAGCTGCGCTTCACGCACGCCGAAATGATCATTCCGCTCGCTTCGGCCATGGGCTTGAAAGAGGCGCTGGCACCGCTGCCGGCATCGGCCGGCGACAGCCATGCCGGCCCTCGATGGCGCGGCCAGAGCATCTCGCCGCTGGCGGCCAATATGCAGTGGGATGTGTACCGCAACGGCGCAGGACAGCTGATCGTGCGCCTGCTGTATAACGAAGAGGAAACGCCGTTCCAGGCCGCTTGCGACGGCGCGCGCATCGCGCCCGGCAGCGTTTTCTACGACTATGCGGGACTGAAAGCCTGCTACGGCCACGTGGCAACGCCGTAGGCACAAAAAAAGCCGCCAGCTTATGCAACTGGCGGCTTTCGACCATCGTGTAGCAAGCAGTTACTGCCAGGCTTCCTTGCCCGCGCGTGGCTTGCCCACCATCAGCAGCGCGCCCAGGGTCAGCACCGCCGCCAGCGACAGGTAGTAGCCCACGTATTGCAAGCCGTAGTTGGTGGCCAGCCAGGTGGCGATGTACGGCGCCAGCGAGGCACCGAGGATGCCGGCCAGGTTGAACGTCAGCGAAGCGCCCGTGTAGCGCACTTCGGGCGGGAACAGCTCGGACAACATCGTGCCCAGCGGTCCGTAGGTCATGCCCATCAGTCCCAGGCCGACGGCCATGAAGACGGTCACTTCCCAGGTCACGCCCGAACCGAACATCGGCGCGAGCACCAGGCCGAAGATGGCGATGGCGACGGAGACCCAGATCAGGGTGGTACGGCGGCCGCGGCGGTCGGCCAGCACGGCCGAGAAAGGAATCGTCAGGGCGAAGAACAGCACGGCAAACAGCTGCACGATGAGGAATTCCTTGCGCGTGAAGCCCAGCTTGGTCGTGCCCCAGCTCAATGCGAACACCGTCATCAGGTAGAACAGCACGAAGGTGGCCAGGGCGATGATGGTGCCCAGGAACAGCATGCGGCCATGCTGGCGGAACACGGTGGCCACGGGCAGTTTGACGACTTCGTTCTTGTCGATGACTTTCTGGAAGTCCGGCGTTTCCGTGATCTTCAGACGCACGTACAGGCCGACGATAACCAGCAGCGCGCTGGCCAGGAACGGGATGCGCCAGCCGTAGCTGAAGAACTGCTCATCGGTCATGGTTTCGCTCAGCAGCAGGAAGATGCCGCCCGACAGGAAAAAGCCGATCGGCGCACCCAGCTGCGGGAACATGCCGTACCAGGCGCGTTTGCCCGGTGGCGCGTTTTCCGTGGCCAGCAGCACCGCGCCGCCCCACTCGCCGCCCAGGCCCAGACCCTGGCCGAAACGGCACAGCGCCAGCAGCAGCGGCGCCAGGGTGCCGATGGCGGCATACGTCGGCAGCAAGCCGATGATGACGGTGGAGATACCCATGGTCAGCAAGGCTGCGACCAGGGTGGCCTTGCGGCCGATGCGGTCGCCGAAGTGGCCGAACACGGCCGAACCGATGGGGCGGGCGAAGAAGGCGATGGCGAACGTGGCCAGCGACTGCAGCACGGCGGCCGACGGATCGCCGGCGGGGAAGAACAGTTTCGGGAACACCAGCACGGCGGCGGTGGCGTAAATATAAAAGTCGAAGAACTCGATGGTGGTGCCGATCAGGCTGGCGAACAGCACCGTGCCGGGGGAATTTTTCTTGGGGGGGGTGCTCATTTACTGCGCTCCTTGGGGAGGGTGTCTAAAGGCCATTCTCTGGATGTTTTTTCAGGCAGCAGCACAGCACGTTGTCTAGGCGCGCGGTTCACATATCATAGCTGTGCTCGGGCGTAATTGCTGCGAATTTGCTATGAAATTCGCAAACAAATTCCACGCCGTAACACGCCGTTGTTAACGGCAGACAACGGTGTACCAACGCGCGCTATCGCGCCGTGATCAGTGCTGATTTAGAGAAACAACGGTCGTGCGCCATCCGGTTACCCGGGGCACGGCAGGAAAGGCGTCAGGGGATGGGCGACGTGTATCAGGCCCGGCGTATCGCCAGGCATTCCGTACCAGACCCGCGCGTCGGCATCGCGGCATCGGTCATTTGTGGTGAGTCCTTGCCTGCGGCCCCTCCGGGTGGAGCGGCCGGCGATGATCGCGCTGCATCACTCAGGATGCGGTTGATCTTGCTGTAAGCGGCTTATGATACGCGCAGTGGTGCGGTGCGGCAAGAAGTTGTGATGGAGCATGTCTTACGGTGGTGTCGGCTTACGCTGCGCTAAGCCGACCTACGCCGACCTACGCCGGGCCTATGCCGGCCTACGCATCGATCAATGCAAAAGTCTGCTCGATCTCACGACTGTCGAGCGGGCGCACGAGGCGCGCCACTTCCTGGCCATCCTTCAAAAAAACCAGAGTCGGCCACAGCTTCACCCGGAAGTAGCGCCCCAGGGCGCGGCCGGGGCCGTCTTCCACGCGGATATGCGGCACCCCGGGGTGCTGCGCAAACGCGGCGGCCAGCGGCGCCTCGGTGGCGCGGCAGTGACCGCACCAGCCCGTGCCGAATTCCAGCAGGGCCGGCCCGGTCAAGGCGTCGATCTCGGCGCGCGTCGGTTGCGCTACGGAATATGTGTCGTTCATCATGTCAGTCTCCTTGAGAACTTAGACCACTTTCACGCGCAAGGTATCCAGGCCATCGATGGCGCCCACCAGCTCGTCCCCGCGCTGCACGGCCGCCACGCCGGCCGGCGTACCCGTGTAGATCAGATCGCCCGGCTGCAAAGTGAAATAAGTCGACAGGTCGGCGATGGTTTCGGCCACGTTCCAGATCAGCATGTCGATGGTGCTCGCCTGGCGCAGCTCGCCGTTCACGTGCAGGGTGATGGCGGCATGGCCAATGTCACCCGCCTGCGCGGCCGGGGTGATGGAACCGATGGGCGCCGAGTGCTCGAAAGCCTTGCCCGTGTCCCATGGACGGCCCTGCTTTTTCGCCGCGCCCTGCACGTCGCGGCGCGTCATGTCCAGGCCGATCGCATAGCCCCACACGTGGCTCAGCGCATCGGCCACGCCGATATCGCTGCCGCCCTTGCCGATGGCCACCACCAGTTCCATCTCGTGCTGGAAATCCTGCGTCTGCGCCGGGTACGGCAGTTCGCCCGTCGTGCCGGCAGGCACGGGCAGCACGGCATCGTTCGGTTTCATGAAGAAAAACGGCGCCTCGCGGCCCGTGTGGCCCATTTCCTTGGCGTGGTCGACGTAGTTGCGGCCCACGCAATAGATGCGGTGGACGGGAAAGCTGTCGGCGCTGCCCGTAACGGGAACGCTGGGCTGGATGGCTGCGGGAATGACATACGACATGAAAACTCCTGATCGGCACGATAAAAAGGCGGCGATGAAAAAGGGACACCGCAGTGTCCCCCATTTTACGGCAAGCTTACTTCAGCAGTCCCGAGCGGCTCGGATCCGGCATGCGGATGGCGACGATGAAGGAAATCAGGCACATGATGGTCACGTACCAGTAGAAATACTCCTCCACGTGCCAGGCCTTGAACTGCAGCGCGACGTATTCGGCCGAACCGCCGAACATGGCGTTGGCGACCGCATACGACAGGCCCACGCCCAGCGCGCGCACTTCGACGGGGAACATTTCCGCCTTGATCAAGCCGCTGATCGACGTGTAGAAGCTGATGATGGCCAGCGCAATGACGATCAGGCCAAACGCCGCGTACGGGCTGGTGATGTCTTTCAGGGCATGCATGATCGGCAGCACGCACAAGGTGGCCAGGCCGCCGAAGAACAGCATCGAGGTACGGCGGCCGATGCGGTCGGACAAGGCGCCGAACACCGGCTGCAAAATCATGTACACCAACAGCGCGCAGGTCATGACGGCGCTGGCCGTCTTGGTATCCATGCCGGCCGTGTTGACCAGGTATTTCTGCATGTAGGTGGTAAACGTGTAGAACACGAGCGAGCCGCCGGCCGTAAATCCCAGCACCGTGATGAAGGCGCGCTTATGCTTGAGCAAGCCGCGCAGGCTGCCCGCATCCTTGTCCTTGCGCTCGCTGGCGGTGGTCGTTTCCGTCAGGGATTTACGCAGGTTCAGCGACACCAGAGCCGCCAGGGCGCCAAAGACGAACGGGATGCGCCAGCCCCAGGCACGCAGCTCTTCCAGGGTCAACAGTTGCTGCAAGACCACCAGCACCAGCAAGGCCAGCAGCTGGCCGCCGATCAGGGTCACGTACTGGAACGAGGCGAAGAAGCCACGCTTGCCCGATTCCGACACTTCGCTCATGTAGGTGGCGCTGGTACCGTATTCGCCGCCCACGGACAAGCCCTGGAACAAGCGTGCCACGAGCAGCAGGAACGGCGCGAAGGCGCCGATGGTTTCATAGGTCGGCAGGACGGCGATCATCAGGGAACCGCCGCACATCATCAGCACGGAAATCATCATCGACTGGCGGCGGCCGTATTTGTCGGCGATGCGGCCGAACAGCCAGCCGCCCACCGGGCGCATGAGGAAGCCGGCGGCGAAGATGCCGGCCGTTTGCAGCAGCTGCGTCGTCGGGTTACCGGAAGGGAAGAAGGCGTGCGAAAAGTACAGCGCGCAGAACGAGTAAATGTAGAAGTCGAACCATTCGACCAGGTTACCGGAGGAAGCGCCAATGATGGCCTTGATGCGCTGCTGGGAAGTCAGCTGCGCAACGTCATGCGGAGTATCGTGGGATGTCATATCAGTCTTTTTGTTCGTGTGAAAAAGCCAACGCCAGCCCGGTTGCCCGGACTGGTTTTGCATCATACGCCCTGGATCAGAGTCAAAAAGCCGCCCGGCATACGCGTTAATACGTATCGCCGGCAACTATTTTTCGCCTGCGGGCGTGTGGAATCAGACCCGTTCCAGCACCAATGCAATGCCCTGCCCCACGCCGATGCACATGGTGCAGAGCGCATAGCGGCCGCCCGTGCGGTGCAGCTGGTTGACGGCCGTCATGGCCAGGCGCGCGCCCGAGGCACCCAGCGGGTGACCGAGGGCGATGGCGCCGCCGTTCGGGTTCACGCGCGCATCGTCGTCACGCACACCGAGCTGGCGCAGCACGGCCAGGCCCTGGGCGGCAAACGCTTCGTTCAATTCGATGACGTCGAAGTCGGCCAGGGTCAAACCCGTCATGGCCAGCACTTTCAGGGTGGCGGGCGCGGGGCCGATGCCCATGATGCGCGGCGCCACGCCGGCCGTCGCCATGGCCACGACGCGGGCGCGCGGCGTCAGGCCAAAGCGTGCCGCGTTCGCCTCGTCGGCCAGCAGCAGAGCCGCCGCGCCATCGTTGACGCCCGATGCGTTGCCGGCGGTAATCGTGCCGTCCGCGCGCACGACGGGTTTCAATTTGGCCAGGGTATCGAGGGTGGTGGCGCGCGGATGCTCGTCGCGGCTGACAACGACGGGCTCGCCTTTCTTTTGCGCGATGCTGACGGGGCAGATTTCACTGTCGAACACGCCAGCCTGCTGCGCCGCCAGGGCCTTGACCTGGCTGGCCAGGGCGAACGCATCCTGGTCCGCGCGGCTGATGCCGAAGTCGACGGCCACGTTTTCCGCCGTTTCCGGCATCGAGTCGACACCGTACTGCGCCTTCATCAAGGGGTTGATGAAGCGCCAGCCGATGGTCGTGTCTTCCATTTTCATGCCGCGCGAAAAAGCGCTGTCGGCCTTGCCCATGACGAATGGCGCGCGGCTCATGCTTTCCACGCCGCCGGCGATCAGCAATCCCGCCTCGCCGCTCTTGATGAAACGGGCCGCGCTGCCGATGGCGTCCAGGCCCGAACCGCACAGGCGGTTCAGGGTGGCGCCCGGCACGCTGTCGGGCAAGCCCGCCAGCAAGGCGGCCATGCGCGCCACGTTGCGGTTATCCTCGCCCGCCTGGTTGGCGCAGCCGTACAGCACGTCGGTGACGGCGGTCCAGTCCACCTCGGGATTGCGCGCCATCAAGGCACGGATGGGCACGGCGCCCAGGTCATCGGCGCGCACGCCGGACAGGCCACCGCCATAGCGGCCAAACGGTGTACGCTGGGCATCGCAGATAAACGCTGCAGTCATATTGTTTTCCTCCAAGAAATATTTATGTAGGTCGGCTTAGTGCGCAAGCGCGTAAGCCGACATCGCTGGCTTGCTAACGTCCGTCCCGCAGTGAAACCGGCGTCAACGCTTGCAGTTGCTCAAAACTCAAGCCATCGGCCAGCTCGACGACCGTGGCGCCGTTTGGTCCCAGGTCGAGCACGGCCAAGTCGCTGTAGATACGGCTGACGCAGGCAATGCCCGTCAGCGGGTACGAACACGCCTGCACCAGCTTGCTTTCACCCCCCTTGGTCAGCAATTCCATCATGACCCAGGTTTTTTTCGCGCCGATGGCCAGGTCCATGGCCCCGCCCACGGCGGGAATGGCGTCGGGTGCGCCCGTGTGCCAGTTGGCCAGGTCGCCCGTGGCGGACACTTGAAACGCGCCCAGCACGCAAATGTCGAGGTGGCCGCCGCGCATCATGGCGAAACTGTCGGCATGGTGGAAATAGCTGCCGCCGGGCAGCAGAGTGACGGGCTGCTTGCCCGCGTTGATCAGGTCGTAGTCTTCTTCGCCGGGCACAGGCGCGGGGCCCATGCCGATCACGCCGTTTTCGCTGTGCAGGATGATGTCCGCGCCGGCCGGCAAGTGGTTCGCCACCAGGGTCGGCAAGCCGATGCCCAGGTTCACGACGGCGCCCTCATGGATGTCGGCCGCCACCTTGGCCGCCATCTGGTCTCGATTCCATTTATTCATGTTGATATTCCTCAGGCTGCTTTGAAGCCGGCGGGGCCGGTGGCCGTGCGCGGCACTTGCACGATGCGCCGCACGAACAGGCCCGGCGTGATGACGTGCTCGGGGTCGATGCTGCCCAGCTCAGCAACTTCATGCACGGAAGCAATGCTGACCTTGGCGGCCATGGCCATGATCGGGCCGAAGTTGCGCGCCGTCTTGCGGTAAGTCAGGTTGCCCCAGCGGTCGCCCTGCTCCGCCTTGATCAGCGCGAAATCGGCGTGGATCGGCGACTCGAACACATACATGCGGCCGTCGATCTCGCGCGTTTCCTTGCCCTTGGCCAAGTCCGTGCCATAGCCCGTGGGCGTGAAAAAGCCGCCGATGCCGGCGCCGGCGGCACGGATGCGCTCGGCCAGATTGCCCTGTGGCACCAGTTCCAGTTCCAGCTTGCCCGCGCGGTACAGGGCGTCGAAGACGTGGGAATCGGCCTGGCGGGGGAACGAGCAGATGATCTTGCGCACTTGCCCGTTTTTCAGCAGGGCCGCCAGGCCCGTGTCGCCATTGCCCGCGTTGTTGTTGACGATGACGAGGTCGCGCGCGCCCTGGGCGATCAAGCCGTCGATCAGCTCGGCCGGCTGGCCCGCGCCGCCAAAGCCGCCAATCATGACGGTGGCGCCATCGTGGATATCGGCCAGCGCATCAAGCACGCTGGAACGCAGTTTGTCGATCATTGCGGTCTCCTCCCAATCAAATCCATCTGTCATTTGTTCGCACAACGAACAAATATTCGCATTTAGAACTTATTCGTGAGAATATGCCTGATCTGGGCGCTTGTCAATTTGCCGTTTTCGCCAGCGCCATGGCTATAATTGCCACCTTGACCAATTGGAATTGCCATGACCGCACGCAGCAGCACCTCCCTTTCCGCCGAAGAAACTGTCGATGCCGACGGCGCGCCGCGTCCCGGCGACAGCTATGTGCAATCGTTCGCGCGGGGCCTGGCCGTGCTGCGCAGCTTTGGCGCGGACGCGCCGCAACAGACCTTGAGCGAAGTGGCGGAACGGGCGCAGCTGACGCGCGCGGGCGCGCGGCGCATCCTGCACACCTTGCTGCATCTCGGTTACGTGGAAGCGGATGGGCGGCTGTTCCGTTTGACGCCGAAGGTGCTCGATCTCGGGTACGCCTATCTGTCATCCTTGCCCGTGTGGACGCAGGCGCAGCCGCTGCTGGAAGAATTGATGCAGACCTTGCGCCAGTCGTGCTCGGCTACCGTGCTCGACGGCGACGACATCGTGTATGTCGTGCGCCTGTCCGCGCACCGCACCATGTCGATCAACCTGGGCATCGGCAGCCGCCTGCCCGCCTACTGCACCTCGATGGGACGGGTTTTACTGTCGGGCCTGGCGCCCGACGCGCTGCGCGAACGGCTGTCGAAGATGGCGCTGCTGAAAATCACGCCGGCGACCAAGGTCGATATCGACGTCTTGATGGAAGAGATTGCGCAAGTGCGGCGCCAGGGCTGGTGCCTGGTGCAGGAAGAGCTGGAACAGGGCTTGATCGCCCTGGCCGCGCCCGTGTTCGACCGGGCCGGCAAGGTGGTGGCGGCGATCAACGTCAGCGGCCAGACGGCGGGGCCGTCCGTGGCGCATCTGCTGGAACACAGCTTGCCGAAACTGCTCGATACGGCAAGCCGGGTCAGCGCCCTGGTGCGGGTGCAGCAGTGATTATTTCTTGAACTTGGCGCACGGATCCGGGCGCGGCTGCGCCGGCATCGTTTGCGTCAGGTCGAACGTGCCCTGGTAGCCGGTGTTGCCCTGCTCCAGGTAGCCGATGCTGCGCACGTTCAGTTGCGGGTCGGCCAGCTTCAGCCAGCGGGGCACGCCGATATCCTTGCGCACATGCTCATTGCCGGCGATCAGCACCACGTCGCGCGGCGCCTGGTCGCGGATCAGCTTGGCCATCCAGATATCGCGCGCCACTTGCGCGTTGACGACGCCACCCACCATCATGTCGGGCAGCATATTGCAGCGGGCCGCCTGGACTTCCTTTTTTTGCCCTTCCAGAATATCGGCCGGCACGGGGGCGGCCAGGTAAGTGGCCGCCATGGCGGGCGGCATCGACCACTGGATGCCGTCGCGCACGATGCGCGAGGCATCGGCCGGCGACAAATTGCCGGCGACCAGGGTCAGCTGGTAGCTGATGACGAGGTCCAGCACGGGCCGGTAGACGCTCCAGTCCCAGCGCGGCTGTTCCATCACGCGGATGATGCAATCGGGGTCGGCGCATTCGCGCGCGGCGCGCGTCAGCAAGGCCTGGTTTTCGCGGTCGAACTGTTCCATGACGATCACGGGACGCCAGCCGGCCGCCAGGCGGCGCTGCAATTCTGCGACGCGCAGGCGTTGGCCTTGCGCATTGTCATGCACTTCGCCGAGCAGCAGCACTTGCGGATTGGGCAAGGCGTCGGCCACGGGCACGGGAGCGGGCGGCGCTTCCTTCTTCAGCAGGCTGCCGCAGGCGGCCAGCGCCAGCATGCTGCACAGCAGGGCGGCGCGCGCGCCGGCACGGAAAATCACGGTCTTCATGTAAGCGGTATCCAAAGTGGCGATGCGCCAGATTGTACCGTCTCAGGCCGGCGCGGGCTGCTTGCGGCGCTCCAGCACTTCAAACACGGCCATGCCGGCCAGCATGGCGCCGGCAAACATCCACGCTTTCGGCTGACCCGCCAGCAGCGACACGAGGGCGGGACCGGGACAGAAACCGGCGATACCCCAGCCCGCGCCAAAGGCCAGGCTGCCCAGCAGCAAGCGCCGGTCGATGCGCCGCGATGCCGGCAACTGCATGGGCTCGCCCAGCAGCGACCTGGTTCTCCGCCGCGCCAGCCAGAAGGCCGGCAAGGCCACGCCGATGGCGCCACCCATCACCAGCGCCAAGGACGGATCCCAGGCGCCGGCCAGGTCGAGGAAAGCGAGTACCTTGGCCGGGTTGCCCATGCCGGAGACGATCAGGCCCAGGCCAAAGACGAGGCCGCTCAACAGGGAAAGAAATAGTTTACTCATACGTGGCGCAACAGATAGACGGTGAGGAATCCGGCCGCCATGAAGGCACAGGTGGCCGCCAGCGAACGGGGCGACAGGCGCGACAGGCCGCACACGCCGTGGCCGCTGGTGCAGCCGGCGCCATAGCGCACACCCACGCCCACCAGCAAGCCCGCCACGATCAGGGCCGGCATGCCTGCGTCGATCTGTACGGGCGGCAAGGCTTGCCACAACGGGTACAGCAAGGGTGTGCCGATCAGGCCGGCAAGAAAGGCGATGCGCCAGCCGAGGTCGCCACTGCGCGGACGCAGCAGGCCGCCGACGATGCCGCTGATGCCGGCGATGCGGCCATTGAACAGAATCAATAGCGCAGCCGCCAGGCCGATCAGCATGCCGCCGGCCAGCGAGGCCCACGGCGTGAAGTGCTGCCAATCTATGGTCATGGCAGGGTCAGTCCGCCTCGTCGTTGAACTGGGGGCGCGGCGCGCAAAATTGTGCGTACAGCACTTGCAGCACGGCCAGCACGGGCGCGCTGGCGACGCGGTAATAAATCTGCTTGCCGTCGCGCCGCGTGGCCACCAGCATCTCTTCGCGCAGCACGCCCAGCTGCTGCGACAGGGTCGGCTGGCCGATGCCCACTTTTTGTTCGAGGTCGCTGACGCAATGCTCGCCCTGCGATAGCTGGCACAGCAGCATCAACCGGTCGGCATTGCCCATGGCCTTGAGCAGCGAGCTGGCCTTGTAGGCCGAGCCACGCATGGCGTCGAGGTTGTATTCGGCGTGTTGTGTTGCGACTGTCTCCATCTTGCCCTCCCACAGGCGGTCATGTTGAATAGCGTGCGATAAACAATATACTAATCAATATATTGTTTTCGTGCTGGCGATTCGCACAAAAAAACAACAGTGTTTTTTAGTCGATAGCATCCTTATGCAAAGTGTGCGGCAACGATCATGTTTACGCTATCAAAATGACAAATATTCGTAATAAAGAGGAAATAAACGTATCAAAATTGTCACGATCTATGCTGTAATGGGAGAACAGCAGAAAAACCATGATACGCCCCCGTACGGGCGAATTGTCCGTCCATGCGCTAGCCGGTTTCGGCTGCGCCGCACGGTGAACCACAGGGAGAGCACGATGAGAATTTATCAGTCGCTATGCATGGCCTTGCTGGCGCTGTCGGCCAGCACATGGAGCATGGCGGCAGTCAGCGACACGACAGCCGGCAAGCTGCAGGAAGCCGGCGAACGCGTGACGATCGATGAAAGCATCAGCTTGAATAATAATCCCGGCTGGGAAACGCCGGACTTGCCGTATGCACGCCTGCTGGCCAGCAGCAGCGCGACGGCGGCACCGCACTGGAGTACCAGTGGCGCGCGCCATGTGGCCCTGGCGCCGCCGAGGCCCATGACGGCCGCACCCGCACAGCAAGCCAACGTGCCGGCCCCCGTGCCTGAAGCGAGCATGTACTCGATGTTGCTGGTGGGATTGGGCCTGGTGGCCTTGAGCCTGCACGGCGAAAAACAGGAAAAATTCGATAACTGACGGCGCCTGCACTGGCAAGGCGCTGCTGAAGAACATTCCGCCTGGTGCGGAATGTTTTGTTATGGCGCCATCATTTGTCCAGCAGGCGGCAGACCCGTTCGATGTTCCCCACCGGAATGCCGGACTTCAGGGCCCGCGCGATGCAGCCCGCCTTGTCCGGGCCCGAGGCGGAAATGAGCACGAAGGCCGTCACCACCACGCTGATGGCGACAAGCACGATCAAGACACCCTTGACGATATCCCAGTTCATTGCGCCTCAACAATGTCATACGTAAAATCATAATAATGCTTGCCGTCCTCGATGCGGATGGCCAGGCTGCCCCTGAGTCCTTGCAACTGCTCCGTCCCCGTATCGGGTACCACCGTCACCGACAAGGCGGACGCGCCGCGCGTCATCGTGCCGCTGTGCTGCAAATAAAAACTGCCGTGGCGCCCGTCCAGGCTGCCTTCCACCCGTTCCAGCGCCACATAGCCTGCCGAGCCCGTCACGCTGGCGCGCGCGCTCAGCATCTCGCCCTGCGCGCTGGCCTCGAGGGCGCCGTGGTAGCGTTTGTCGAGCGACAAGCGTCCCAGCCCCGATTGCGCGGCCGTGTCCGACAAGGTTTCCGGGGTAATGGTGACGTCGAAGGTACCGGCAATGGAAGGCATCAGTGCTCCTTGGAAAATGAAGATGTGGCTGCCGCATCGGGTCCGCTCAGCAGCGCATGCAGTTTTTGCATGGTGGCCCAGTTGCGCGACGTGACGCCGTCGCCCAGCAGCACGCCCAGCGCCGCCACCACCTTGCTGGCCAGCACGCCATCGGGACACCAGGCATATGCGGCCCAGCGCCCCAGCGCCAGCGCTTCGGGCTGCCACGACTGCCGCAAAAGCGGCGCCAGGCGCTTGACGTCGGCCGGATTGTTCAGCACCAGGGTCAGCAAGCGGGCCGCATCGGCCGCCGGCGCCAGGGTGTTTTGTTCGACCAGCTCGGCAAACTGGCTGGCCGACAGCACCGTCACCCTGGCTGCCACGCCCAGTTTCAGCACCAGTGCTTCCTCGATGCGGGAAGCTGCCTCGGCCGGCGCTACCTTGCCGCCGTCATACACGACGTTGCCACTGTTGAGTACCGTGCGCACTTGCGCAAAACCCAGGTCGCCCAGCAGCTTGCGCAGGTCGGCCATGGCCACGCGCTTGGCGCGGCCCACATTAATCCCGCGCAACAGCGCCACTTGCTGACTGTTTTCTATTTGTGCCATGCTGTCTCCTTGCCTATGCCTGGCTGCTGGTGCTTTCCGGCAACGGCGTCACCGTGGGCAGGCGCAGCAGGAACGTCGCACCCTGCCCCAAGGTGCTGCTGACTGTGATGGTGCCGCCAAATTGCTTGGCAATCAAGTTGAACACGATATTCAAGCCCAGTCCCGTGCCGCCCTGCCCGCGCCGCGTGGTGACAAACGGATCGAACACGCGGTCGAGCATGTCGGGCGCGATGCCGCGGCCGTTGTCGCGCACCTGCATGGCGATCGCGTCGCCATCGCGGCGCACGCCGATATGGATGTTGCCGGCCATGTCCGCATCAAACGCATGCTCGACGCAGTTCAACACCAGGTTGGTCAGCACCTGCGCCAATGCGCCCGGATAGCTGTCGAGCATGATGTCAGGCGGGCAGTCGATATCGATGCTGATGCGCGTCTTTTTCAGGGTCGGCTGCAGGCTCGAGATCACCTCGCCGATATAGTCGCGCAATTCGAACAAACGGCGCGCCTCGCTGACCTGGTCGACGGCGATCTGTTTGAAGCTGTGGATCAGATGGGCGGCGCGGTAGGCATTGTTCATGATCAGCCGCGCGCTTTCGCCGGCCGTTTCCAGGTAGCGCACGATGTCGGTCTTCTTCACGCTGCCGCCGGCCACGGCCGCGCTGATGTCATCGGTGGCTTCCTTCAGCACCGAGGCGCTGGTCAGGGCGATGCCGACCGGGGTGTTGATTTCATGCGCCACGCCGGCCACCAGGCTGCCCAGCGAAGCCAGGCGTTCCGATTGCAGCAACGATTCCTGCGCCCGGCGCAGCTCGTCCATGGCCTGCGCCGTTGCCTGCTGGGAGCGGCGCGCCATGTCTTCCGCCTCGCGGCTGCCCTCGATGATGGACTTGAGCTTGCGCTGCACGGCATTGAAGCCGCGGATCACGTCGCCCAGTTCGTCGCGCCGGTTTTCCGGCAGCTCTTCGACGTCATCGCTGCCGCGCGTGGCCAGGTCGAACAAGCCGTCGCGCAACTGTTTCAGTGGCTCGAAGACGATGCGCAGGCTCAGCGCCAGGGCGCCCACGAGGATGATATCCAGCAGCAACACTTCCAGCACCTTGCGCCGCACTTCGGCATGCAGGGCCGCATCGATCTGCGCGCGGCTGAAATTGACGATGACCTTGCCGACGATCACCGGCTTGCCGCCCGTGGCCGCCGCCACGGCGTCGCGAAACACCAGCGGCGCCTCGACGGGCGTGCCGCCCATGGCCACGTCGGCGCTCAAAGGCACCAGGGTCCCGCCCGCATCGCGCACCTCGCCCGCGAACAGGCCGACCGAGGCGTCGTAGACGCGGATGCCAACCAGTTCCGGCGGCAGCATTTCAGCCGCGACGATACTGTCGACCTTGGATTTGTCGAGGTCCCACAGTGCCGAAGGCAAGCTGGTCTGCAAGCGCGTAAGCACGCCGCTGCGCAGGCGCGCGCTGCCCGATTCGAGTTCTTGGCTCAGTGTATATTGGGTATAGCTGCCGGAAATACCCAGCACCAAGGTGACGATCACGACAAAAAGCAGGGTCAGCCGGACTTGGATACTCGCCATCAATCAACACTCCCGGGGCCAGGCCAGCCGCCGGCCCGCGGCGCGGGCGCAGATACGTCGGCAATACAAGGGCCTGAATCAAATGTACGGTATGACATGCTTATTGGCAAGATTTACAGTATTCCCACTTTCGATAGAGACTTTGATGCAGGTTGAGACATTGCGGCATGGCAATGGTAATATCCCGCAATCATCTAAGGAGTCGTCATGGCGGTCACGCATCAACATCTACCCCTGGAACAAGTTCGTCCCGGCATGATCTTGTCGGATGTCTTGCTCGATGCGCATGGACAAGTGCTGTTGCCGCAAGGCGCGGTATTGACGGAAAACATGCTGGCCCTGATGCCCCGCCACAACATCGACATGCTGCCCATCCAGGCGCCGCCCCCTTCACCGGAAGCAATCGCCGCGCAGCAGGCGGCCGACAGCGAACGGCTGGCCTACCTGTTCCGCAAGCATGATCCCGACGATCCTCTGGACGCGGCCACCACCTTGCTGCGCAGCTATGTCACGGCTTACCGCCTGGACACGGGAGAGGCCGCATGAGCACGCAGCTGACGCTCGACGATATCGTCGCCCATCTCGATGACCTGCCTTCGTTGCCCGCCGTCGTCATGGAACTGCTCAACAGCATCGACCAGGAAGACGTCGATATTTCCGTGCTGGCCAAAAAAGTGTCGTACGACCAGGCATTGACGGCAAAAACCCTGCGCCTGGCCAACTCGTCCCACTATGGCTTGCAAGTGAAGGCCACCACCATCCAGCAGGCGATCACCTACCTGGGCTTCCAGACGACGCGCAGCCTGATCACGTCGGCCGCCATCACCGGTTGCTTCCCGGAAGGACGCTGCCCCGGTTTCGACGACAAGGCCTTCTGGCGTCATTCGGTGGCGACGGCCGCCTGCGCCAAGGTGCTGGCGCGGCAGATCCGTTTCAACCAGGATTACGCGTTCACGGCCGGCTTGCTGCACAACATCGGCCGCCTGGTGCTGGTCAGCAGCTTTCCCGCGCACTACGCGCAAGCCATCGCGCACCAGGCCGCGCACGATTGCAGCCTGCTCGAAGCGGAGCAGGCCGTGCTGGGCGTGGACCACGTGCAGGCGGGCGTGGCCCTGGCCGAACACTGGAATTTTTCCGACACCATGCGCCTGGCGCTGGGTAACTACCTGCAGCCGGAAACGCCGGGGGCAGGCTTTCTCGCGTCGCTGATCCACGT
Organism: Janthinobacterium sp. EB271-G4-3-2; assembly: GCF_020858035.1. NCBI lineage: Bacteria > Pseudomonadati > Pseudomonadota > Betaproteobacteria > Burkholderiales > Oxalobacteraceae > Janthinobacterium > Janthinobacterium sp. EB271-G4-3-2. The sequence continues at coordinate 21,451 of NZ_JACYMG010000021.1, forward strand.
GGCCAATGCGGTTGTTTGCGCGCTCGACCTGGCGCAGGCGGGCGACGACATGGTGCCGCGCGTCTCGCCGGTGGCCTGGGATGCGCTGGGCCTGGGCGAAGACGCGTATCTGCAGCTGTTCCGCGAAACGGAGCTGCGCTACGATGAAATCACCTCGGCCCTGCTGAGCTAAACAATGCCTTCACAACGCCGCAAACGCAAACGGCCCCCGCTGCGAAGCGAAAGCCGTTAGGGGTACTACGGTCGATCCATGCTGCCCGGCCCACGCCAGCCTGTTGCCGCCAGCAGCTACGCAAGCGGCACAGTCAGCGTACAACCGCCACATCAGTGCGCGTAATTCGATTCTTGCGCATCGCCGCGGTCTTCCGCTTTTGGACGGCCCTGGGCGTCGGACAGGCGATACTTGGTGCGGCGGTCGCCCATCAAGTCGCGCAGGTCGCGGATGCTCATGCCCGTTACTTCGTGCATGCGGATCAGCAGCGAGGCGCCAACCGGCAAGCGGTGGTGGCGGATCTTGCTGATGACCGGTGGCGCCACTTCAAGCAGACGCGACAGGGCTGCATCGTTCTTCAGCTGCATCTTGCTCAGCAGAATATCCAGCAGGTGGTTCGGGTTGTAACTCTCTTGCGATGCTAATGCATGATGTGCCATGATTTTTCCTCGTCTGGTGAATGTAGAAAATAATGCCGATACGAACTTAAGGCTGGCTTAGAGTGTTTAAATAAACGTCTTTCCCACTGATTCAGCCTTCCCCCGCCCTTCCTCCTTATCGCACTGCCCGCACAGGACTCGCACAGCCACGCCCAGCCAACGTACGCAACTTGCCGCGTGAGTAAAAAGCACTGCAATCCACCAAAATGAATTGCATATAAGACAATATACTAGCCCAAACACGCGGCATCTACGCCTCGCGCAAACTTCCTGATTGTTAAATATCAATCAAGCTGCTGGTTGGCTTGGCAACGATGCTATTTCAACACATTAGGATGCCAGCGGGCGCACACAAGGCTTTGCAGCAACTTGTTACAAATCAATGGTGACGTACGGCAATAAATGCTTTTGAGCATCACGGCACATGGCGGCATATACAAGCGGCAACCTTGTCGGCAAGGTCAGCACGACATGGCCCGTGCCCGCGATTTACGCTAAACTATGGCCTGAACTTGCAGCGAGCCTGCCACCGGGCAGCCAGAGGCGCCCGGCCGGTCATCCACCGCCTCCCGCCCCGAGCGGCGCACGGCGCAAGCCGCCTGCCCAGCTTATTTTCCGCCACACTTATTTGCAGCCACATTTACCGATAAGCGCCCGACTCCATGCAGAAAAAAGTATTCATTAAAACCTTCGGCTGCCAGATGAACGAGTACGACTCGGACAAGATGGCCGACGTGCTGGGCGCCTCCGATGGCCTGGTACGCACCGACACGCCGGAAGATGCCGATGTGATCCTGCTCAATACCTGCTCCGTGCGCGAAAAGGCGCAGGAAAAAGTGTTTTCCGACTTGGGTCGTCTGCGCGAGCTGAAACTGGCCAAGCCGCACCTGTTGATCGGCGTGGGTGGCTGCGTGGCGTCGCAGGAAGGCGACGCCATCGTCAAGCGCGCGCCGTATGTCGACATGGTCTTCGGCCCGCAAACCCTGCACCGCCTGCCGCAGATGATCGAACTGCGCCGCGCCAGCGGCGATGCGCAAGTGGACATCAGCTTCCCGGAAATCGAAAAGTTCGACCACATGCCGCCGGCCAAGGTGGAAGGCGCTTCGGCATTCGTCTCCATCATGGAAGGCTGCAGCAAATACTGCAGCTACTGCGTCGTACCCTACACGCGCGGCGAGGAAGTGTCGCGCCGCTTCGAGGACGTGCTGACGGAAGTGGCGGGCCTGGCCGCCCAGGGCGTCAAGGAAATCACCCTGCTGGGGCAAAACGTGAACGCCTACCGGGGTGCGATGGAAGGCGGCGAGATCGCCGACTTCGCCCTGCTGCTCGAATACGTGGCCGACATTCCCGGCATAGCACGCATGCGCTTCGTCACCAGCCACCCGAAGGAATTCACGCAGCGCCTGATCGACGCCTACGCAAAAATCCCGCAGCTGGTCGACCATTTATATCTGCCGGCGCAGCATGGCTCCGACAAGGTACTGGGCGCCATGAAGCGCGGCTACACGGGCCTCGAATACAAGTCCATCATCCGCCGCATCCGCGCCGTGCGCCCGAACATGGCCATTTCGTCCGACTTCATCGTCGGTTTCCCCGGCGAGACGCAAGCCGACTTCGACGCCATGATGAAGCTGATCGCGGACGTCGGCTTCGACAACAGCTACAGCTTCATCTTCAGCAAGCGCCCCGGCACGCCGGCCGCCAGCCTGGAAGACGACACGCCGCATGAAGTCAAGCTGGCCCGTTTGCAGCAGCTGCAGGCGGCCATCGACGCCAATACGCGCAAATACAGCCTGGCCATGGTGGGCAGCGTGCAAACCATCCTCGTCGAAGGCCGCTCCAAAAAGGACACCGATGACAGTGAACTGCAAGGCCGCACCGAGAACAACCGCGTGGTCAACTTCGACGCCGGCCCGGACGGTTTGCAATTGATCGGCCAGCTGGTCGACGTGCGCATCACCGAAAGCCATTCCTACACCCTGCGCGGCGAATTGGTCGCCAGCGCACCCGCATTGAAAAGAGTCAGTTGAAAACTAAAGCCCCGATACAGCCGCACTACTTCATCCCCGAGCCGCTCGATAACACGCGCCTGGCGCACCTGTGCGGGCCGCTCGATGAAAACCTGCGCCAGATTTCCGCCGCCCTCGACGTGACGATCTTCCGCCGCGGCGAGAAATTCATCGTCGGCGGCAGCAATGCCGAACGCGCCGTGGAAATCCTCGAGCAGTTCTACGCCATCGCCAACAAGGTCGTGCCGCTCGAAGAAGTGCAGCTGGCCCTGGTGGAACAGCGCGCGGGCCTGTCCGCCGCCTCCGAACACCATGCCAACGCGCCCGCCAGCACCTTCGTCGAGCCGGACATCGCCAGCCCCGTGCTGAAAACGCGGCGCTCCGACCTGCGCGGGCGCACGCCGCACCAGATCGCCTACCTGCGCGACATCCTTGAACACGACATCAGCTTCGGCGTCGGTCCTGCCGGCACGGGTAAAACCTATCTGGCCGTCGCCTGCGCCGTCGACGCGCTCGAACGCGATGCCGTCAAGCGCATCATTTTGACGCGCCCCGCCGTCGAAGCGGGCGAGCGCCTGGGCTTTTTGCCGGGCGACCTGGCGCAAAAGGTCGACCCGTATCTGCGTCCCCTGTACGACGCACTGTACGACTTGCTCGGTTTTGACCGCACGCAGAAGCTGTTCGAGAAACAGGTGATCGAGATCGCCCCGCTGGCCTATATGCGCGGACGCACCTTGAACCACGCCTTCGTCATCCTCGATGAAGCGCAAAACACCACCGTCGAACAGATGAAGATGTTCTTGACGCGCATCGGCTTTGGCAGCAAGGCCGTGGTGACGGGCGACGTGACGCAAGTCGACCTGCACAAGAGCCAGACGAGCGGCTTGATCGACGCAGTGCACGTGTTGAAAGACGTGCGCGGCATCGGCTTCACGCAATTTAACAGCACCGACGTGGTGCGCCATCCGCTCGTCGCGCGCATCGTCGACGCCTATGAAACGGCGCAGGCGGCCAATGCCGACGCCGCCCACCTGCCCTCCTTATTGAAACCAGCCGCCGCCAAAAATGTCCGAAAAAAATAAACTGTCCCTGTCCGTGCAATACCCGGACACCCGCCTGGAAACCCTGATCACGCGCCCGAAAGTGCGCCGCTGGGTCAAGGCGGCCCTGTTCGCGCCAGCCGAATTCACGATCCGCTTCGTCGACGCGGAAGAAGGCCGCACCCTGAACCGCGACTACCGCGAAAAGGACTACGCCACCAACGTGCTGACGTTCGCCTACAATGAAGGCGAAGAACCGGGCGACGACGAGCCGACGCGCGCCGACATCATCCTGTGCACGGACGTGCTGGAAAAGGAAGCGGCGGAACAAAAGAAGAGCGTGGAAGAGCACACGGCCCATTTGATCGTCCACGGCGTGCTGCATGCGCAAGGCTACGACCACATGGATGACGAGGAAGCCACCGAGATGGAGGGCCTGGAAACGGACATCCTCGCAAAACTCGGCATCAGCGATCCCTACGCCGACCAAAAATAAACCGCACAGACCGGGTAGGTCGGGTTAGCCCGCAGGGCGTAACCCGACAACACCCGTCAACGTAAGCGGAGCACCACAGTGTCAGATTACGCTGCGCTAATCTGACCTACGTACAAATAGCGCCAACGCGCACACACAAGGACACACTATGGGCACTTGGGCCACTGACGCCTTCGGCAACGACTACGCCATGGATTGGGCGCAGGATTTGCACGAATATAAAACCCTGGAACTGGTCGAGACGACGCTCGACAACGTCATCGACAGCCAGGAAGCGGAACTGGAAGCACCGTTTGCCGCCGAAGCGCTGGCCGCGCTGGAAGTGATCGCGCGCCTGCAGGGCCAGCCTGGCGAGGGCGAGGATGACCCTGCCACCGCCGAGGTGGACGAATGGGTGGCCGCCTGCAAGAAGAAGGTGACGCCGCAGCTGCTGGAAAAAGCGCGCCTGGCCTTCGAGCGCATCACGGCCGAATCGTCGGAACTGCGCCAGCTGTGGCGGGACAGCGAGCATTTCGCCGACTGGCAGGCCGACGTGGCGGCCTTGCGCGCGCGCGTGCTGGGCCAGGAAGCGGCGTAAAACATCGCGCAACGGCGCACTTCAACGTATTAAATTTACATCAAAAGCGGGGAAATCCGGTATTGCCCCACTTTTGGTGTATCCTATATCCCTTCGCAACAACGGCTCACGCCTCCTATGCCCGAGCACCCTAGTGGCGTCAGAACTGACGTCAAGCCCCACCGGTCACTGTTTGAACGCCTGACCGCACTCATTTCCCCCGAGCCAGAGAACCGTGCAGAATTGCTCGAAGTTCTACACGATGCGCATGAACGCAAGCTGATCGACGCCGACGCCCTGTCGATGATCGAAGGCGTGTTCCAGGTATCGGATCTCTGCGCGCGCGACATCATGATTCCCCGTTCGCAAATGGATGTCATCGACATCAGCAAGCCGATCGAGGAATGGATGCCGGAAGTCCTGTCCACCGCCCACTCGCGCTTCCCCGCGATCGAGGGCGAGCGCGACAAGGTCATCGGCATCCTGCTGGCGAAAGACTTGCTGCGTTATTACGCAGAGGAAACTTTCGACGTGCGCGACATGCTGCGCCCCGCCATCTTCATCCCCGAATCGAAACGCCTGAATGTGCTGCTGCGCGATTTCCGCGCCAACCACAATCACATGGCCATCGTCGTCGATGAATACAGCGGCGTCGCCGGCCTGATCACCATCGAAGACGTGCTGGAACAGATCGTCGGCGACATCGAAGACGAATACGACTTCGACGAAGCCGAGGACAATATCCTCTCGCTCAAGGAAGGCCAGTTCGGCCCTCGCTGGCGTGTCAAGGCATTGACCGAGATCGAACAGTTCAACGAAGAAGTGGGCAGCCACCTGGTCGACGACGACGTCGACACCATCGGCGGCCTCGTGTCGAAGTACCTGGGCCGCATGGCGCACAAGGGCGATATTTTCGACCTGGGCAATCTGCGTTTCGAGGTGCTGCGCGCCGATGCGCGCCAGGTGCACGTGCTGCTCGTCGAGCGCCTGCCCAACGTGCCGGAACTGGAACTCTGACATGCGCGTGCTGTAAATGCGTTTCAGACGCGTCGATCCCAACGCCCCCGCCAAACCGCCCCGCAGCACGTGGGCGCGCATGCTGACTGCCGCCATCGCCGGCGCCGTCGCGGTGCTGGCGTTCGCCCCTTTCGGCTACTGGCCGCTGCAAATCCTCAGCCTGGGCGTGCTGTTCTACCAGGTGCTGCGCGCGGCGAACGTCAAGGCCGGCGCGCTGATCGGCTGGGCCTATGGCTTCGGCTGGTGCGCGGCCGGCACGCACTGGCTGTATATTTCCATGCACCGCTATGGCGACATGGCCGCGCCCCTGGCCGCCATCGCCGTGGCCTTGCTGGCCCTCTTGATGGCCATTTACGTGGCCCTGGCCATGGGTGCGGCCGCCTGGCTGCGCCAGCGCTGGGTGCTGTCCCTGCCCGCCATGACCTTGCTGGTATTGCCCGCCACGTGGACCCTGTTCGAATGGACGCGCGGCTGGCTGTTTACGGGTTTCCCGTGGCTGGCCACCGGCTACGCCCACAATACCAGCCCGCTGGGCGGCTTTGCCCCTGTTTTCGGCTCGTATGGCCTGGGCTGGCTGGCGGCGTTGTCCGCCGGCGCCCTGCTCTTGCTAGTCCACCCCCTGCACCGCACGCGCTGGTTTGCGCTGGGTGGCGTCATCGCGCTGTACGCGGCCGGCATCGGCTTGCAGTACGTGGCGTGGACCCACCCTGTCGGACGCCCGATCACCGTGCGCCTGCTGCAAGGGAACGTGCCGCAGCAGCAGAAATTCGACCCCGGCTTCGTGCTGGGCGCCCTGCAGATGTACCAGAGCGCCATCACCAGCGCGCCGGCCGACCTGATCGCCACGCCGGAAACGGCCGTCACCGTGCTGCCGCACCAGCTGCCGCCAGGCTATCTGGATAGCCTGGGCACCTATGCGCAGCAGACGGGCAGCACGATTTTGGTCGGCATGCCCGTGCTCGACGAGCAGCAGCGCTTCTACAATGCGGCCGTGGGGATCACGCCCAACGGCACGCCGGGCCCCTACTACCAGTACCGCAAGCACCATCTGGTGCCGTTCGGCGAATTCGTGCCGCCCGGCCTGCACTGGTTTGTCGCCATGATGGCCATCCCGCTGGGCGACATGGGCCGCGGCGCGGAAGTACAAGCGCCTTTGCCCGTGCGCGACCAGCTGGTGCTGCCGAATATCTGCTACGAAGACTTGTTTGGCGAAGAAATCGCCGGCCAGCTGGCCAGTGCCCACCGCCATGGCAAGCAGTCGGCGTCCGTGCTGCTCAATATCTCGAACCTGGCCTGGTTTGGCGACTCGATCGCCATCCCGCAGCATCTGCAGATTTCGCAGATGCGCAGCCTGGAAACGGGCCGCCCCATGCTGCGCTCGACGAACACGGGCGCCACCGCCGTCATCGACGGCAAGGGCGTCGTGCAAAGCCTGCTGCCGCCGGAGCAGCAAGCCACGCTGGCGGCCAAGGTGCAAGGCATGGGCGGCATGACGCCATACATTCTGTACGGCAATAAACTGGTGCTGGCCCTGGCCGCGCTGGCCCTGCTGACAGCCTTCCTGCTGTCACGCGCCACCCGCCGTGGCCGCGCCGCGCAGCAATAAGCGGCCGATATTGCCCGAAGAGTCACAGTGGGCCCGTAAAAACCGCTAAAATTAGCAAAACCCCGGCCCGGACGCGCTTGTTAGCAGCGTGCGGGCTTCAAGCAAACCTTAACAAAGCGCAGCCTCCCGCGCGGCGAACTCATACGATGCTCACATTTCAACAAATTATCCTGACCTTGCAAACCTATTGGGACAAGCAAGGTTGCGCCCTGCTCCAGCCTTACGACATGGAAGTCGGCGCCGGCACTTTCCACACCGGCACCTTCCTGCGCGCGATCGGCCCGGAGCCTTGGCGCGCCGCGTATGTGCAGCCGTCGCGCCGCCCGAAAGATGGCCGCTATGGCGAAAACCCGAACCGCATGCAGCATTACTACCAGTACCAGGTGGTCTTGAAGCCGGCGCCGGAAAACATCCTCGACCTGTATCTGGGTTCGCTGGCCGCGCTGGGCCTGGACTTGAAGCAGAATGACGTGCGCTTCGTCGAAGACGACTGGGAAAGCCCGACCCTGGGCGCCTGGGGCCTGGGCTGGGAAGTCTGGCTGAACGGCATGGAAGTGACCCAATTTACCTACTTCCAGCAAGTGGGCGGCCTCGATTGCAAGCCCGTGCTGGGCGAAATCACCTACGGCATCGAACGCCTGGCCATGTATCTGCAAGGCGTGGAAAACGTGTATGACCTGGTGTGGACCGAATGGGAAGAGAATGGTGTGACGAAGAAGCTGACCTACGGCGACGTCTTCCACCAGAACGAAGTGGAGCAATCGACCTACAACTTCGAGCACGCGAATACGGACCTGCTGTTCGAACAGTTCGGCAACTACGAGGCGGAAGCCAAGCGTTTGATCGAGCTGCAACTGACCCTGCCCGCCTACGAGAAAATCATGAAGGCGTCGCACAGCTTCAATATGCTCGATGCGCGCGGCGCCATCTCGGTGACGGAACGCGCCGCCTACATCGGCCGCGTGCGCACTCTGTCGCGCCTGGTGGCGCAAGCGTATTACGACTCGCGCGAGCGCCTCGGTTTCCCGATGCTGCCCGCCGCAGACCAAACCGCCGCCTAATTCGAGCCTCTACACCGCCGTACCTGACAAGAACACCATGAACCAAACACTGCTCATCGAACTGCTGACCGAAGAACTGCCGCCGAAAGCGCTGGCCAAACTGGGCGCCGCCTTCACGGCCGGCATCGTCAACGGCCTGAAAGCGCGCGACTTCCTCGAAGCCGACAGCGTCGCCACCAGCTACGCCTCGCCGCGCCGCCTGGCCGTCTCCATCACCAATGTGCGCGAAGTCTCGCCCGATAAGTCGATCCGCGAAAAAGTCTTGCCCGTCTCCGTGGCGCTGGACGCGAACGGCAACGGCACGCCGCCGCTGGCCAAGAAACTGGCCGCGCTGGGCTTCCCCGACCTGACGGTAGCCGACCTGGAACGCGCCGCCGACGGCAAGGCCGAAAGCTTCTTCTACACCTACACGGCGCCAGGCAGCCAGCTCGTCGCCGGCGCGCAAGCTGCCTTGACCGAATCGGCCGCCAAGCTGCCGATTCCAAAGCTGATGAGCTATCAGCGTCCGGACGGCACCACCGTGCAATTCGTGCGCCCTGCCCACAGCCTGATCGCCCTGCACGGCATCAATATCCTGCCACTGACCCTGCTGGGCCTCACGGCCGGCCGCACCACCCTGGGCCACCGCTTCCTGACCGACGGCGAACCGATCGCCATCGCGCACGCGGAAAACTATGCGCCATCGCTGATCCTCAACGCCAGCGTCATCGCCAGCAACGAGGAACGCAAGGAACGCATCCGCGCCCAGCTGCTGGACAAGGCCGGTGCCGACCAGGTGCTGATGCCCGAAGCGCTGCTCGATGAAGTGACGGCCCTGGTCGAATGGCCGGTCGTGTATGAATGCCACTTCGAGGAAGAATTCCTGGCCGTGCCGCAGGAATGCCTGATCCTCACCATGCAGACGAACCAGAAGTATTTCGCGCTGACCGACAGCGAAGGCAAGCTGCGTTCGCGCTTCCTGATCGTCTCGAACATCGAGACGGAAACGCCCGAGCACATCATCGGCGGCAACGAGCGCGTCGTGCGCCCGCGCCTGTCCGACGCCAAGTTCTTCTTCGAGCAGGACAAGAAGAAAACCCTGGCATCGCGCCTGCCGCTGCTGGCCAACGTCGTCTACCACAACAAGCTGGGCACGCAAGCGGCACGCACAGAGCGCGTCAAGTCGCTGGCCGGCGCCATCGCCGCCAAGCTGCAGTACGACGTGGCACTGGCCGAACGCGGCGCCCTGTTGGCCAAGGCCGATCTGCTGACCGACATGGTCGGCGAATTCCCCGAACTGCAAGGCATCATGGGCACGTACTACGCGCGCCATGATGGCGAGCCGGAAGAAGTGGCCTTGGCCGCCTCCGAACACTACCAGCCGCGCTTTGCCGGCGACAGCCTGCCGTCCACCGCCACCGGCACCGCCGTGGCCCTGGCCGACAAGCTGGAAACCCTGGTCGGCATCTGGGCCATCGGCCTGGCGCCGACGGGCGACAAGGACCCGTTCGCGCTGCGCCGCCACGCGCTGGGCGTGCTGCGCATGCTGCTGGAAAAACGCCTGCCATTGTCGATCCAGGGCTTGCTGGCGGATGCGGCAGCGCAGTTCGCGTCCATCCCCGGCTTCAAGGACCCGATCGCGGATGTGACCACCTTCATGCTGGACCGCCTGCGCGGCATCCTGCGCGAGCGCGGTTTCTCGCCGAATGAAATCGAAGCCGTCGTGGCACAGAATCCGGACCGCCTGGACGACATCGTGCAGCGCCTGGAAGCCGTGCAGGCATTTGCCGCTTTGCCGGAAAGCGCCTCGCTGGCGGCTGCCAACAAGCGCATCACGAATATCCTGAAAAAGAACGAGGAAGCCGTGAGCCAGGTCGCCGCCGGCGGCGTCAACGTGGCGCTATTGCAGGACGAAGCGGAGAAAAAACTGGCCGCCGCCGTCTCGCGCGTGCAGCCGGAAGTCGACGCGGCCTTTGCCAAGGGCGACTTCACCAGCACCCTGCAAACCCTGGCGCAGCTGCGCGACGACGTCGATGGCTTCTTCAATGATGTAATGGTGATGGCCGAGGATGTCGCCCTGCGCAACAACCGCCTGGCCTTGCTGTCGTCCCTGCACGGCATGATGAACCGCGTGGCCGACATTTCCAAGCTGGCGGCATAATGGGTACTCCGGCGCTGAAACTGATTATTCTCGACCGCGACGGCGTCATTAATCATGACTCGCCGGACTTCATCAAGTCGCCGGCCGAATGGCTGCCGATCCCCGGCTCGCTCGAAGCGATCGCCCGCCTGAACCAGGCCGGCTATCGCGTGGTGATCGCCTCGAACCAGTCGGGCATCGCGCGCGAATACTTCGACATGACGGTGCTGAACGCGATCCACCAGAAGATGCACACCCTGGCGCAGCAGGTGGGCGCCGATATCGACGCCATCTTCTTTTGCCCGCACGCGGGCGCGGACAATTGCGACTGCCGCAAGCCGAAACCGGGCATGTTCCATGAAATCTCGCAGCGCTACAACACCAGCCTGAAAGGCGTGCCCACGGTCGGCGATTCGCTGCGCGACCTGCAGGCCGGTTTCATCAGCGGCTGCGTGCCCTACCTTGTATTGACGGGCAAGGGCGAAAAAACCAACGAGACGGGTGGCCTGCCGCCGGGCACCCAGGTCTTCCCCGACCTGGCCGCCGTGGTCAGCCACCTGCTCAAGGCGCCAGCCGCACCGGCGCCCACCGTGGCATTGAGTATCTAATTTTCGGAGAACCGCATTGCGTAATATTTCCCTGTTCCTGCGATCACTGCTGTTCATGATCATCATGATCGTGGCCACCATCGTCTGGGCCTGCGTGTGCTTTTTTGCCGCGCCATTGAGCTACAACAAGCGCTATTGGGTCACCTCGCGCTGGAACGTGTTTATCCTGTGGTGTGCCAAGGTCATTTGCGGCATCCGCTATGAAGTCAAGGGCGCCGAGAACTTCCCCGACGCGCCGGCCATCGTGCTGTCGAAACACCAGTCGGCATGGGAAACCATCTTCTTGCTTCCCAGCCTGCCACGCCCGCTCGTGTATGTGTTCAAGAAGGAGATTTTGTACATCCCCTTTTTCGGCTGGGCCATGGCGCTGCTGCGCATGATCCCCATCGACCGCAAACAGGGCAAGCATGCGTTCAAGAGCGTCGTCGCGCATGGCAAGCGCCGCCTGGCCGATGGCCAATGGATTATCATGTTCCCTGAAGGGACCCGCATTCCCGTGGGCCAGGCGGGCAAGTACAAAAGCGGCGGCACGCGTCTGGCCATTGCCACGGGTGCCGTGGTGGTGCCGATTGCGCACAATTCAGGCGAGTGCTGGCCCAAGCAGTCATTCCTCAAACGCCCGGGACTGATCACCGTCTCGATAGGCAAACCGATTTCGCCGGAAGGGCAAACCCCGGACAGCATGATGCAACAGGTGGAAAATTGGATAGAATCAGAAATGCGCGTCATTTCGCCTCACGCCTACAACGCTGGCTAGACGGCATCAGCGCGGTCATCCAGGAGCCGACACTGCGCCAGCAGATGAAGACCATCAAGGTCGGCGACCAGCAACTGGATTTGTTCGCGCATGACGTCTCGACCAGCACGCCCCCGGCGGTGCGCCCCACGGCACCGCCAGCGCCGCCCGTGGCGCCACCGGTAGTGGCGCCCGCGCCGCCCATCGTTCGTCCCGCCCCGCCTCCCCTGCCTTCCCCGCCACGCACCGCCGATGGCCCGCCATTGCGCCAGCTGCAGCTGGGCAGCCACCTCGTCGAATTCGCGCTGCGCCGCTCCACGCGCCGTTCCATCGGCTTCATGATCGACGACAACGGCTTGCGCGTCACGGCACCCAAGCGCGTCACCCTGGCCGAAATCGACAACGCCATCCGCGCCAAGCAAAGCTGGATCGTCTCGAAGCTGCTGGAACGGGGCGAGCGCAAGGTGCAGCGCCAGCAGCGCCCGCCCGTGGCCTGGGTCGATGGCGCCGTGCTGCCCTACCTCGGTGGCGAGATCACCTTGCGATTGCACCAGGCGCCGCGCCACCGCGCCAGCTTCCAGCGCGACACGAATGAGCTGCACGTATGGGTCACGCCCACGGGCAGCGAGCAGCAATTGAAGGAAAAAGTGAAAGGCTGGTTCCAGCACGAAGCGCGCCAGCTGTTCGAGGCGCGCCTGGACGTATATGCGGACAAGCTGGGCGTGCGCTACGATTCGCTGTCGCTATCGTCGGCCGGCACGCGCTGGGGCAGCTGCACCATCGAGCGCAAGATCCGCCTGAATTGGCGCCTGATCCACTTCGCCCTGCCGCTGATCGACTACGTGGTGGCACACGAGCTGTCGCACCTGCTGGAAATGAACCACAGCCCCCGCTTCTGGGCCACCGTGGAATCGATTTATCCCGATTACGATGGCGCCAAGCAGGCGCTCAGAAAGCGCTCGCAGGAATTGCCGGCGCTGTTCACGTAGGCGCCTGTCGGATTACGCGCTCGCGCGCTAATCCGACCTACAGCTGCCATGATGGAAGTAGGTCGGATTAGCGCTAGCGCGTAATCCGACAACATTATTGGCCGCGCCGCCGTCACCGCAGCAGCGGTTGAATCGCCGCGATGGTACGCGGTGTGGCGCCCCGGTGCTGGTTGGCAAACGCCAGCGCCTTTTGCCCCATCGACGCCAGCTGCGCGGGATCCTGCAGCAATGCCGCCCCCTGCGCCATCAGCGCATCGGCGTCCTCCACCAGCGCGGCGCCGCCAGCGGCAATCGCCTGCTCCGTCACCAGCGCAAAGTTGAAGGTGTGGGGGCCGATCAGCACAGGCTTGCCCAGGGCGGCCGGCTCGATCAGGTTTTGCCCGCCCAGCGGCAGCAAGCTGCCGCCGACGAAAGCGCAATCGCAGGCCGCGTAATACGCAAACATTTCGCCCATCGAGTCGCCCAGCAGCACCTGCGTGCCCGCAGCAACGGCTGCGTCCTGCGCCAGGCCGGACCTGCGCTGCACGGCCAGGCCCTGCGCCGCGATCAATTTTTCCACCTCGTCGAAGCGCTGCGGATGGCGCGGCACGATCAGCAGCAGCGCATTCGCCGGCAAGCTGGCACGAATATACGCATCGAGGATCAGCTGCTCTTCTCCTTCACGCGTGCTGGCGCACAGCAGCACGGGACGCTGGCCGATGGCGTTGCGCAGCCAGGTGCCCGTCGCCAGCGCCGCCTCGGGCACGACGACGTCGAACTTGATGCTGCCCGTGACGACGACGTCCTGCACGCCCAGCTGGCGCACGCGATCGGCGTCGTCCTGCGTCTGCGCCGCCACCAGGGTGATGCCGCGCGCCGCATCGGCAATCAGCTTGCCCAGGCGCTGCGCCTTGCCCAGCGAGCGCTGCGACAGGCGCGCGTTGGCCAGCACCACGGGCACTTTGTAGCGATTGCACTGGTGGATCAGATTCGGCCACACTTCCGTCTCCATCAGGATGCAGATGCGCGGCGCGAAATGGCGGATGAAACGGGCCGGCATGGCACCCGTGTCGTAGGGCAGATAACTTTGCACGAGGCGCGCGCCGTGTTTGGCGAACAGGGATTTGCCGGTCGCGCGCCCCGTCGGCGTCATGTGCGTGAGGACGATGCGGCACGCGGGCCAGGCGGCCAGCAGCGCATCGATCAGGGGCTCGGCCGCGCGCGTCTCGCCGACGGAGACGGCGTGCAGCCAGATGGTGTTTGTAGCAGGCGCCGGCTGGCGCCCGTAAAAGCCCAGGCGCTCGCCCCAGTGCTGGCGGTAGCCGGGTTCCTGGCGTCCGCGCAGCCACAGCCGCGCCAGCACCAGGGGCAAGGCCAGCCACCAGGCGAGGGTATAAAGAAGTCGCATGATGATTGAATGTTAAAGTCAGGCGGGAGGATAGTCTGCCAGCAGGCGCCGTGCCGCGGCCAGCACTTCCGGCACGCCGGACGGCGCGCCTTTATCGCCCAGGTTGATGATTTTCGGCGACCAGTTGCCTTCCGTTTTCCACAGCGGCGAATCGGCATAGATTTCCACCGTCGGGCGCACGAAGGCGGCCGCGATATGCGTCAGCCCCGTGTCGACGCCGACCACCAGCGCCGCGTGGCGCGCCAGCAGGGTGGCATCGCCCATCGACAGCTTCGGCAGCACGCGCGCGTTCGGTAATCCGGCCGCCAGTTGTTCCGCTTCCGCCTTTTCCTTGGGCGAACCCCAAGGCAGCAAAATCGGCATCGGTGCGAGCGCCTGGCCCAGGGCGATCCAGTTTTCCGGCGCCCATTTCTTGGCATCGCGCGCCGTACCGTGGAAATACACGCAGTAGGGCGCTGCCCCCATCCAGTCCGGGCGCGGCTCGCTGCTTGACACTTCCGGCAAGCCGAAATCGGCCGGCGTGTCGACCGTGTAGCCGAGCGCCGCGGCGGCCACCAGGCGGCCGCGCGCTACCGCATGCGTGCGCGGATCGAGCGGGATGCTTTTCGTGTGAAAAATGCGCGAGATGCCTTCGTAGCCCGAGCCTTCGCTGCCATTGGCCAGGCCGACCTTCTGTCCGCCCGGCGCCAGGCGCGCGGCGCCCATGATGATGCCCGTCTTGAGCAAGCCCTGGGTATCGAACACATAATCGTAGTGCGTCTGGCGCAGGCTGCGGAAGAAGGCGGCGATTTCCGCGCGCGTCTCTTTCTTGCCCAGGCTCTTGCGCCAGCGCCGCAGCGCGAACGGGAAGATGGTATTGACACGCGGGTTCAGGCGCACCAGGCTGGTGTAGCCCTCTTCGACCACCCAGTCGATGGTCGCGTTCGGGAAATGGCGGGCGATGTCCGCCACCATCGGCAGGTTATGCAGCACGTCGCCCAGCGAGGACACGCGCACCAGCAGGATTTTCAAGGGCGCCTGTGCGCCAGGTTGAGCGGCCATGCTGTCAGAACGGCAGTACGGCGTCAGGTTTGGCGGCCAGGATCACGCTCTTGAACTGCCCTTGGATGCGCGCCAGCGCTGCCGGCGTTTCCGCTTCGAAGCGCATGACGATCACCGGCGTGGTGTTAGAAGAACGCGCCAGGCCGAAGCCGTCCGCGTATTCCACGCGCAAGCCGTCGATGGTGATGATCTGTTCATTGCCGGGGAAAACGGCGTCGCGGCGCAGCATGTCCATCAGCGCGACGTTCTCGCCTTCTTTCAGTTCCAAGTGCAGTTCCGGCGTGCTGTCGGACTGCGGCAGGGAGTTCAGCAAAGCCGAAGGGTCGGCTTCGCGCGTGAGGATTTCCAGCAGGCGCGCGGCCGAATACATGCCGTCGTCGAAACCGTACCAGCGGTCCTTGAAGAAGATATGGCCGCTCATTTCGCCGCCCAGCGGCGCCCCCGTCTCGCGCAGCTTGGCTTTCACCAGCGAGTGGCCCGTCTTGTACATCAGCGGCACGCCGCCATGCTTGCTGATCCACGGCGCCAGGTGGCGCGTGCATTTCACGTCGTACAAAATCTGCGCGCCTGGGTGGCGGGTCAGCACGTCGGCGGCAAACAGCATCATCTGGCGGTCGGGGTAGATGATCTGGCCATCCTTGGTGACCACGCCCAGGCGGTCGCCGTCGCCGTCGAAGGCGATGCCGATTTCAGCATCCGTCTCGGCCAGGCAGCGGATCAGGTCTTGCAGGTTTTCCGGGTGCGCCGGATCGGGATGGTGGTTCGGGAAATTGCCATCGACTTCGCAAAACAGTTCGATGACTTCGCAGCCCATGCCGCGGAACAGGTCGCCCGCGAACGCGCCGGCCACGCCATTGCCGCAATCGACGGCGATCTTGATCGGGCGCGCCAGCTTGACGTCGCCCAGGATGCGCTCGAGGTAGGCGGTGCGGATATCGTGCGTGGCATAGGTGCCCGGTTTGGCGCCGGCGCTGCCGTCGTGCGCGACGATGCTGTGGTACAGCGCCTGGATCGCTTCGCCGTGGATCGCTTCGCCGGCCAGCACCATCTTGAAGCCATTGTAGTCGGGTGGATTGTGGCTGCCCGTGACCATGATGCCGGAGCGCGTGTCGAGCACATTCGTGCCGAAATAAACCATCGGCGTGGCCACCACGCCCAGGTCGATCACGTCGACGCCTGCCGCTTGCAAGCCCTGCGCCAGCGCCGCCGTCAATTCCGGTCCCGACAGGCGGCCATCGCGGCCGATCACGACCCGCTGCTCGCCCTTGGCCAGGGCGGCCTGGCCAAATGCCTGACCGATCTTGTGGGCCACGCTGGCATCAAGGGTTTTAGCGATGATGCCGCGAATATCGTAGGCCTTGAAGATCGTTCTGGACAATGGAAGCATGGTGTGGCCGGTATAAGTAGGAGTAGGGTCAATAAGGTTCCTGGCAAGGTGCAGCGCGCGGCTGGCAGCTTGCTGCTGCGCCAAGAGTATACCGAATTATACGCGCAGCAGATCGATCGACTTGCCCGATTCCACCCACTGCCTGACCCACAGCGGCTGGCGGCCACGGCCTGTCCACTGCTCGGTCGCATTGTCAGGATGGCGGTAACGCACCGCGACTTTGCCCGTGCGCGGGTGCAAACCATCGAGTATCAGCTGTTTCAGCGGAATGCCCGCCTGCTGCGCGATGGCCATGATCTGTTCGCGCGCCTTGTTCAAGTCTTCGCGCTCGCGGCTGTTCAATTCCTGTTTGACATTATCTTCCAGTTTGCGCAATTCCAGCATCGTCATCGTAGACAGATCCATTGGTACATCCTTTATATTCATTTAAATAATAAAATCACGTGGAATATACTACATTGCATAAACATTTGCGCACCATTGCATAATCCATCGTCAATTTCATTATGCTCCCCGATTTATTTAGCGAACCAACATTAAGATTCAATGAAGAATATGCCGCAAGCATGCATGGAGGTGAATAAACGCAAATGGAATGGCATTCCCGCGTGCCTGTGCGGCATGCCGGCCGATTATTGCCGATATAGGGCGGCGTGACATGCAGCCGAATCAAATCCCCATGCGGAATAATCGGCGCCCGTGTTTTTCTTCCCGCCGGCCATGCGTGCAATCGGGCACCTGCCAGAAATGCACCAACGCCAAAGGCCTGCATGCTTATAATGCAGGCGCGTAGTCCACTTCACCCCGGCACATATGAAAACTTATTTTATCGGCGATCTGCAAGGCTGTCATGAGCAAACCGTTGAACTGATCGAACGGATCCAGGCGGCAGCGGATGGCCCGTACCGCCTGCTGTTCGCGGGCGACTTGATCAATCGCGGCCCGGCCTCGCTGGCCACCCTGCGCCACATTCACGCGCTGGCGCGGCAGGGCCTGGCCGACAGCGTCCTGGGCAACCATGACTTGCACCTGCTGGCCGTGGCCAACGGCATCCGGCCCGAGCATGCGTCCGACACCCTCGCCGAAATCCTCGATGCGCCCGACCGCGCGGAGTTGATCGACTGGCTGCGCCAGCGGCCACTGGCACTGGAGCACGATGGCCATGTGCTCGTGCATGCGGGCTTGCTGCCGCAATGGAGCGCGGCCCAGGCCCTGTCCCTGAGCGGGGAAGTGTCCAGCATGCTGCGCAGCGACGATTGGGTGGCGTTCCTGCGCACCATGTACGGCAACGAGCCAGCCGCCTGGCGCGACGACCTGCAGGGCGCCGACCGGCTGCGCTGCATCGTCAACGCCATGACGCGGCTGCGCTTTTGCACGCCGGACGGCGTGATGGACTTCAAGATGAAGGAAAGCGGCAGCCCGCCGCCCGGTTCCGGCCTGCTGCCCTGGTTCGACGTGCCGGGCCGGCGCAGCGCCGGCGACACCATCGTCTTCGGCCACTGGTCGGCGCTGGGACTGCAATTGCGGCCGCACCTGATCGGCCTCGACAGCGGCTGCGTGTGGGGCGGAAAACTGTCGGCCGTGTGCCTGGAAGACCGCTCGCTGCTGCAGGTCGACTGCCCCACGTTCCAGCAGCACAGCGGCAAACGCTAAGTGGCAACCATGGCGCGCATATGCTTAGTCGAAATCGGTCGTTGGCCTTGCCGCGCCTGGCCCGTATGATGGAGCTTTTGCCTTTGCCATCCCATGCATCCTGATACCGACAGACTGGCGCGCTGGCTGCTCGGCAGCCTGGAACTCGACACCGCCGTCCTGCATGTGGGCCAGTACTGCGGCCGCTGGCGCGCGTCCACGGCGGGCCGGGAACTGGGCAGCTTTCATCTGGTGCTCGATGGCCACTGCTATCTGCACCTCGACGGGGCGGCGCCGATCGCGCTCGGCCCGCGCGACGGCGTCTTCCTGCTGCGCGACTTGCCGCACTTTCTCAGCCCCCACAGCGACCCGCTGCAGGCGGTCAGCGCGCAAGCGATGCTGCCGCTGCAAACGCCCACGGAGCAGCCGGCGACGGCGCTGGCCTGCGGCTTCTTTCAATTTCGCGGCGCCCTCTCCGCGCTGATCGTCGACTCGTTTCCGCCGTATCTGCTGATACGCGGCGACGCGCCCGCCTTCAGCGCGGCCGCCGCCCTGTTCGACCTGATCCTGGCGGAGGCCGGCGGCGATCCGGAACAGCCGTCGCCGCTGATCGCGCGCCTGATCGAACTGCTGTTCTTTTACCTGATCCGCCATGTGGCGCAGGGCGAGCAGGTGGCGGCCGGCCTGCTGTCGCTGCTGCACCAGCCCGCATTTTCGCCGCTGCTCGAACGCATGCTCGACGCGCCCGCCGCCGACTGGTCGATCGAGAACATGGCCAAGGCGGCGTGCATGTCGCGCGCCAGCTTCTGCAAGCATTTCGCCAGCGCCAGCGGCCACTCGCCGGCCCAGTTCCTGCTCCTGCTGCGCATGAAGATCGCCGCGCGCCGGCTGCACGACGGCGTCTCCGTCGAACGCGCGGCCGAACTGGTGGGCTACCGCTCGCACGCCGCCTTCACGCGCGCCTTCAAAAGGGTCACGGGCGAGCAGCCGGGCGCCTACCGGCGCGACCAGCGATTGCGCCAGCTGGCCAGCTAAGCGCCAGCTGAAATCAAGGATCGCACAATCGCAGACGAACGAGCACAAAAGGACGACGCTGACGTCTGTTGCCTGCACGGCATGGCCGATATAATGACCGGGTGACTTACTAACTTAGCAAGGTACCCCATGTCCCGTCTGACGCTGCACACTCTCGATACCGCCCCGGCCGATAGCCGCCCCTTCGTGGAAAAGGCCATCGCCAACAATGGCTTCCTGCCCAACCTGATCGGCGTGCTGGCCAATGCCCCGCTGGCACTGGAAACCTATCTGACCGTATCAAGCATCAATGCGCGCGCCAGCCTGACGTTAATGGAACGCGAAGTGGTGCAGATCACGGCCGCGCGCATCCATGGCTGCGATTTCTGCATCGCCGGCCATAGCGCCGTCTCGCTGAAAAAAGCGGGCCAGACGCCCGACACGGTACGCGCCCTGCAGCACGGCCAGCCGACGAACGACGCCAAGCTGGACGCCGTCGCCGCCTTCGCCACGGCAGTCATCGCCACGCGCGGCGCCGTCAGCGACAGCGAATATCAAGCCTTCCTGGCCGCCGGCTACAACGAACAGCAGGCGCTCGAAGTCGTGCTGGGCATCAGCCTGGCCACCCTGTGCAATTTCTCCAACAGCCTGGCCGGCACGCCCGTCAATCCGCAATTGACGCCCTACCTGCCTGGCGCCGTCTGACATGGCGAACCTCACTCACTGGCTGCACATGCATGCCGACCAGCTCGACCAATCACCGGAACTGGCTGAAACCGTTTTACCTGCCCTCGCTGGCGACAAGTTGCTGGCCATCGGCGTGCCGCAGGAATACGGCGGCGCGGGCGGCGACGTGCGCGACGCCATCGACGCCATCGCCAAAGTGGCCGAGCAATCGGTGACGGCGGCCTTTGTCTTCTGGGGCCAGCGCTGCTTCATCGAATTCCTGCTGCAAAGCGAGAACCGCGCCCTGGCCGAGCGCCGCTTGCCCCGCCTGCTGGCAGGCACGCAGGCGGGCGCCAGCGGCCTGTCGAACGCCATGAAATTCTTGTCCGGCATCGAGCAGCTGCAAATCACGGGCGCGCGCCACGATGACGGCTTGCTCGTCGATGGCGGCCTGGCCTGGGTGACGAACTTGCGCAAGGCGGGCTTTGTCGCGGCGGCCGCCGTGGCGCCGGACGACGGCGCGCCACCCGTCATCATCGCCTTCGACAGCGGCAGCGCAGGCGTCACGCGCAGCGACGACCTGGACCTGATCGCCCTGCGCGGCAGCAATACGGCCTCCGTCAAGCTGGCGCAGGTGCACATCCCCGCCGCCGACATCATCAGCGACAATGCGCCAGCCTGGCTGCCGCAGGTGCGCCCATCGTTCCTCGGCATGCAGTGCGGCCTGTCGATCGGCCTGGCCCGCGCCAGCCTGGCCAAAGCGGCGCAGATTTCCGCCGGCTCGCGCAACCAGCTCACGCCACGCATCGAAGCGCTGCAAGCGACACTGGAAAGCGCCGTCGCCACCTTGCTGGCCGGCGTGCACGATGGCCGCTTCAAGACGCAGGCGCCAGCCATGTTCCGCCTGCGCATACAGCTGGCCGACGTGCTGCAGCAGGCGCTGATGCTGGAACTGCAAGCCATGGGCGGACGCGCCTACCTGAACGCCGAGCAGCAGGGCTTTGCCCGCCGCTGGCGCGAATCGTCGTTCATCCCCATCGTCACCCCCAGCCTGACGCAATTGCAGGCGGCCTTGCAGCTGTTCGACAGCCAGCGGGCGGCCAAGGCGGCGGGAGCGCAGGCATGAGCGTTGCCGATTGGGCCTTGCAGGCGCAGGACCTGAGCTTTTCCTATCCGGGGGCCGCGCCCGTGTTCCAGCACGTCTCGCTGGGCGTGCGCAAGCGCGAAATCGTCTGCCTGCTGGGCGGCAGCGGCTGCGGCAAATCGAGCCTGCTGCGCGTGCTGGCCGGCTTGCAGCCGCCATCGACTGGCGAGATCCAGTTCCTCGACGCTCCCATGCGCGAACCGGATCCGCGCAGCGCCCTCGTCTTCCAGCAAGCCAGTTTGCTACCCTGGCTGAACGTCACGGGCAATGCCGGCTTCGGCCTGGACTTCAAACACCAGCCGCAGCTCACGCGCGAGGCGCACCAGGCGCGCGTGGCGCAAGCCATCGAAGCGGTCGGCTTGAAGGGCCGCGAAAAACTGTATCCGTCCGCGCTGTCGGGCGGCATGGCGCAGCGCGTGGCCCTGGCCCGCGCGCTGGCGCGCGAACCGGAACTGCTGTTCGCCGACGAACCGTTTTCCGCGCTCGACGCCATCACGCGCGCCGAGATGCAATCGCTGCTGGTCGACGTCGTGCACCGCTGGCACACGGCCGTGCTGCTCGTCACGCACGATATCGATGAAGCGATCCTCGTGGCCGACCGCATCTTGCTCATGGGCGGCAAGCCGGGCAACATCGTGCGCGAATGGCCCGTCGCCATCGACCAGCCGCGCATCGGCCACAGCGCCGACGTCATCGCCCTGAAGATGGACATCCTCGACGCCCTGCAGGCGCTGCAAAAGCAGGACCAAGCGCCCGCCTTTGCCCCCAATTAATCGACCGGAACTTTCCCATGACATTCGAAGACCACAACAAACCCCTGCACATCTGCGCCTCGTCCGATTGCGACTGCGGCCTGACGCGGCGCGACTTCCTGCGCATGTCGGCCCTGGCCACGGCCAGCGTCGCCTCGCCGCTGCTGTTCGCCGGCGACGCCATGGCCCAGCAAGGACCGAAGGGCGACGACCAGCCCGTCAAAATCGGCTACCTGCCGATCACCGACGCCACCCCGCTGCTCGTCGCCCACGCCCGCAAGCTGTTCGAAGCGGAAGGCTTGCAGGCGGAAACGCCGCGGCTGTTCCGCAGCTGGGCGCAGATCATCGAAGCCTTCGTCGCCGGCCAGGTCAACGTCATCCACCTGCTGTCGCCGGCCACGCTGTGGGTGCGCTACGGCGCCAAGTTCCCCGCAAAGGTCGTCGCCTGGAACCACGTCAACGGGTCCGCGCTGACGGTGGCCAACGAGATCAACAAGGTCTCCGACCTGGGCGGGCGCACGGTCGCGATCCCGTTCTGGTACTCGATCCACAACATCCTGCTGCAGCAGATCCTGTCCTCGAACGGCTTGATGCCGGTCACGCGCGCGCGCAACGCGGCCATCAAGGCGAATGAAGTCAACCTGATCGTGCTGGCGCCGGCCGAAATGGTCTCGGCCCTGGCCAGCAAGTCGATCGCCGGCTACATCGTGGCAGAGCCGTTCAATGCGGCGGCGGAAAACGCCGGCATCGGCAAGATCCTGCGCTTCTCGGGCGACGTATGGAAAAACCATGCGTGCTGCGTCACCTTCCTGTCCGAGCGCGACATCAACACGCGTCCCGAATGGGCGCAAAAGGTCACCAACGCCATCGTCAAGGCGCAGCTGTGGACGCGCTCGAACCAGGTCGACACGGCCAAGCTGCTGTCGAACACGGGCGAGCACCGCTACACGCCGCATCCGCTGCAGGTGCTGACCAAGGTGCTGGCCACCACCGATTACGCCGGCTACGAAAAGCAGGGCCTGATCGTGCACAAGAACTGGCAGCAGCGCCGCATCGACTTCCAGCCGTACCCGTTTGCCTCGTACACGGAAGAACTGGTGCGCGCCATCGGCCGCACCAAGGTCGAAGGCGATACGCGCTTCCTGTCCAAGCTCGATCCGAAGTTCGCCGCGCGCGACCTGGTCGATGACCGCTTCGTGCGCAAGGCCATCACGGCGGTCGGCGGCCCTGCCGCCTTCGGCTTGCCGGCCAACCTGCTGCGCAGCGAAACCGTGGCGGTCTGACGATGGCGAGCAAGCTGTTCACGAAGTTCGGCCTGCCCCTCGTGGGGCTGGCCTGTGCCTTGCTGCTGTGGTCCATGGGCGTGACGGCGCTGGAGAAGTCCACGCCGATTGCCACCGCATTTGCGCCGCTGCCCACGGCGCTGGCGTTCAGGGAGATGGTGGGCGGTGCGGATATCTGGCTGCACGTGGTCTTGAGCCTGCAAAGGGTGGCCGTGGGCCTGGGACTGGCCATCGTCATCGGCGTGCCGCTCGGTGTGCTGGTGGCCATGTCGAAAAGCTTTTCCGGCGCGGCCATGCCGCTGTTCCAGCTGCTGCGCATGATTTCGCCGCTGTCGTGGATGCCGATCGCCGTGATGGTGCTCGGCGTCGGCGACGCGCCCGTGTACTTCCTGCTGGCGTTTGCGGCCGTCTGGCCTATCCTGCTCAATACGGCGGCCGGCGTGGCGCGGCTCGACCCGAACTGGCTGCTGCTGGCGCGCAGCCTGTCGGCCACGCGCAGCGAAATCGTCTTCAAGGTGATTTTGCCGGGCATCACGGCCGACATTTTGACGGGCGTGCGCCTGGCCATCGGCATCATCTGGATCGTGCTGGTGCCGGCGGAAATGCTGGGCGTATCGGCGGGCCTCGGCTACTTCATCCTCGACACGCGCGACCGCCTCGCGTATTCGGAACTGATGGCCGCCATCGTGCTGATCGGCATACTCGGCTTCACTCTCGACTACCTGGCCCGCGCCGCGCATGCGCGCTGGCTGCATGTGAAGAATTAAGCGGCCGTCTCCAGCGGCAGCGTAGCGGCCACGGCCGCCTGCGTTGCCGCCGCCAGCTCGCGCCGGTGCGCGTCCAGCGTCGCCACCGGCGCCAGGCAGGTCAGGCGCGCCGTGATGGGCGGGCCGCTCAAGATCGCCACCATGCTTTGCGCAAAACTCATGTCGCCGATGAAGTCGACGGCATGATGCAAAGCCCCCTTGTCATCCACATACACGAGCGCGAACGGCTGCACCGGCACTTGCGCGTCGATGGCCGCCTCGAACAGATTGGCGTGAAACGGCAGGATCTGCCCTTGCGCGGCGGTCGTGCCTTCGGGGAAGAATGCGATGCGTTCGCCCGCCGTCAATTTATCCACCAGTCCCTGGAAAATCAAACGCAAGTCGCGCTTGCTGCCGCGCGAAATGAAGATGGTGCCGGCGCGCCCGGCCAGCCAGCCCAGGATCGGCCAGGCGCGGATTTCCGCCTTGGCGACGAAACGGCACGGGTGGACGGCATTGATGACGAAGATATCGAGCCACGAAACGTGATTCGCCACCACCATCGCATGGTCGAGGGCCGGCACGCTGCCCGCCGGTTGCGCCACATGCACGCCGCAAATGTCAAGCAGCTGCGTCGACCAGCGGCGGATGCGCCGGTTGCGTCCCTCCAGGTCCAGCCAGGGAAAGAGCACGGCGCTCTTGGCCATGCCGCAGCTCAGGTGAATGGCGATGCGCGCGAGGCGGTAGGTAAGCAGAAGTTTCAAATGACACCAAGGTTGGAAGCAGATCCATACAGCCGCGTAGGTCGGCTTAGCTGCGCCGGCGAGGCGCTGCGTCAGCCGACAGGAGCCGCCATGGACTTGTCGGATTACGCGTACCGCTAATCCGACCTACGGCTCCGATACAACAATTAACGCTGAAACGCCACCTGTCCGGCAACGATGGTCGCCTTGACGATGCCGCTCAGCTCATAGCCGAGGAAAGGCGTGTGCTTGCCCTGGCTGGCCAGCGACGCCGACGACACGGTCCAGCGCGCGGCGGGGTCGAAGACGCAGATGTCGGCCGCTTCGCCCACGGCCAGGCTGCCGGCCGGGATGCCGGCGACACGGGCCGCGTCGGCCGTGACCTTGGCCACGGCGCGCGCCAGCGGACGTGCGCCCGCTTGCGGCTGCTCCAGTGCATAGTCGTCGGCCCATTTCAGGGCCAGCGACAGCAGCAGTTCCAGGCCCGTGGCGCCGGGCGACGCTTCGCCGAACGGCAGCAGTTTTTCATCGTCGTCGACGGGCGTATGGTCCGAGCACATGGCGTCGACCGTGCCATCGAACAGGCCGGCGCGGATCGCATCGCGGTCGCGCTGGCTGCGGAACGGCGGCGTGACCCTGGCGTTCGGGTCGAAAAAGCCGATGTCGGCGTCCGTCAGGTGCACGTGGTGCACGCCCACGTCGCAGGTGACGGGGAGACCTTCGGCTTTGGCAGCGCGGATCAGTTCCAGGCCCGCCGTCGACGAAATGCGGCACAGGTGCACGCGCGCGCGGCTGGCGCGCATCAGTTCAAAGATCGTGTGCAGCGCGATGGTTTCGGACATCACCGGCACGCCGGACAAGCCCAGGCGCGACGCCAGCGGGCCGCTGTGGGCGATGCCGCCACGGCCGATGTGCGGGTCTTGCGGGCGCAGCCAGACCGTGTAGCCGAAGGTGTTCGCGTACTGCATGGCGCGCAGCAGCACGGTCGTGTCCTCGATCGGCTCTTCCGCCTGCGCGAAGCCGATGCAGCCCGCTTCCGTCAGTTCCGCCATTTCCGTCAGCGACTTGCCCTTCAAGCCCATGGTCAGTGCGCCCAGCGGGTGCACGTGGGCCTTGTTCTGCGTCTTGGCGCGGTATTTCAGCATCTCCACCAGGCCCGGCTCATCGAGCACGGGATCGGTGTCGGGCGGGCAGACCAGGCTTGTGACGCCGCCTTGCAGCGCCGCCTGCAGTTCCGATTCCAGGGTCGCCTTGTATTCGTAGCCCGGCTCGCGCAGGCGCGCGGACAGGTCGACCAGGCCGGGGGAAACCACCAGGCCGGCCGCGTCAAACGTCGTGTCAGCCTTGAAGCCGGCCGGGGCGCTGCCCACGGCCAGCACCTTGCCATCGGCGATAAACAGGTCTTGCAAGCCATCGATGCCGTTGGCAGGGTCGATCAGGTGGCCGTTCTTGATATGTAGTGTCGTCATGCTCGCTTACTCGTCCTTGGGCTATCAGCCCTGATTACCAGCCAAAATACTCATCACCGCCATGCGCACGGCGATACCGAACGTCACCTGCGGCAGGATCACCGCCTGTGGACCGTCGGCCACGGCCGAATCGATCTCCACGCCGCGGTTCATCGGGCCCGGATGCATGACGATGGCGTCCGGTTTCGCCAGCGCCAGGCGCTCGGGCGTCAAGCCGTAGCTCTTGAAATATTCCTGCGCCGACGGCAGCAGCGCGCCGCTCATGCGTTCATTTTGCAGGCGCAGCATGATGATCACGTCGACGCCTTTCAAGCCTTCATCCATGTTGGTGAAGGTGCGCACGCCCATCTGTTCCAGGCCACCCGGCAGCAGGGTGTGCGGGCCGATGGCGCGCACTTCGGGCACGCCCAGGGTGGTCAGCGCGTGGATGTCGGAACGGGCCACGCGGCTGTGCAAAATGTCGCCCACAATGGCCACCGTCAGATTGGTGAAATCCTTCTTGTAGTGACGGATCGTGTACATGTCGAGCAAGCCCTGGGTCGGGTGCGCATGGCGACCGTCGCCCGCGTTGACGACGTGGACGTGCGGCTGCTTGGTGTCGATCAGGTGCTTGGCGATCAGGTAGGGCGCGCCCGACTGCGCGTGCCGCACGACGAACATGTCGGCATGCATGGCCGACAGGTTGTCGATGGTGTCGAGCAGCGACTCGCCCTTGCTGGCCGACGAGGCCTGGATGTTCAGGTTGATGACGTCGGCCGACAGGCGCTTCGAGGCGATCTCAAAGGTGGTGCGGGTGCGCGTGGAGTTTTCAAAGAACAGGTTGAAAACGCTTTTGCCGCGCATCAGCGGCACCTTTTTCACGTCGCGGTCGGAAATGCCGACGAACGAGGAAGCCGTGTCGAGGATGTGGTTGACGATAGACTTCGGCAAGCCTTCAATCGTCAGCAGATGTTGCAGTTCGCCGTGTTTATTCAGTTGCGGATTAAGCATGGTGGGTATCTATGGTGAGCGTGAATTTTCCATCGTCGGCTTGCTTCAGGACCAGGGCCTGACCCGGCGGCACGGCAGTGAAGGCGGCCACGAAATCGGCGGCCACCGGCAGTTGGCGTTCGCCGCGGTCGACCAGGGCGGCCAGCATGATCTTCGCCGGGCGGCCATAGTCGAACAATTCATTGATGGCCGCGCGCGTCGTGCGACCCGTGTACAGCACGTCGTCGACCAGCAGGATGGTGGCGCCGGCCACGTCAAAGCTGATTTGCGTCGGCTTGACGTCCGCATGCAGGCCCTTCTGGGCGAAGTCGTCGCGGTAGAAGGACACATCGAGCACGCCCAGGCGGTCGAGCAGGTTCAGGTCGCGCGCCAGGCGTTCGGCCAGCCAGGCGCCGCCCGAATGGATGCCGACGATGGCCACGTTGGGGATGCCCGCCAGGCCGCTCTGCACTTGCTGCAGCAAGACCCCGTACAGGGCCTCGGCGTCGAGTTGGGATGGATTCGTAGGATGCGGCATAGAGTTCTTAATCATTCAGGGAGGGAGTCTAGGGTCAGATTAATAATTCGCGTCGAAATACTGTTGCAGGATGATGGCGGCGGCGCGGTCGTCGATGACTTCACCGCGCTTGGCGGCGATGACGGCCGAGGAATAGCGCTCGTCGACCAGCTCTACGGGCAGGTTGAAGCGGCCATGCACCTGGTTGGCGAACCGGCGGCAGCGCGCGCTCATCTCGTGTTCCGTGCCATCGGGATGGCTGGGCAAGCCCACCACGATGCGGCTGGCGCCCCACTCCTTGATCAGGCTATCGATGGCGGCAAACTTCGGCTCGTTCGCCGTGGCCGTGATCACGCTGAGCGGCTTGGCCTGGCAAATCATGGTATTGCCGATGGCCACGCCGATGCGTTTCAAGCCGAAATCGAAGGCAAGGATGGTGTCGATGGCCTCACCGCTCATGCGTGGCCAGCCTCGCTCGCCAGCATGAGGGGATCGATACCGAGCAGCTTGATGGCCGCCACGTAGCGCTGCTCGATGGGGAAATCGAACAGGATGTCGGCCGAGGCGCCCACCGTCAGCCAGCCGTTGCGGCCGATCTCTTCTTCCAGCTGGCCCGGGCTCCAGCCCGAGTAGCCGATCGAGACGAGCATGCGCTCGGGACCATCGCCCTTGGCGACGGCTTCGAGCACGTCGATCGAGGTGGTAAACGCCACTTCATCGGTCACCGTCAGCGACGAGGAATAGCGCGCGCCCGGCGTATGCAGCACGAAGCCGCGGTCGTCCTGCACGGGGCCGCCGAACATGATCGGTTCGTTGATGATGGGCGTGTCGCTGCCGGCCGCCAGTTTCAGGTCGATGCGGTCGAACAGCACTTCCATGGTCATGTCGGTGGGCTTGTTGATGACGACGCCGAGCACGCCGTTTTCATTGTGTTCACACACGTACACGACCGTGCCGCCGAAGATCGGATCTTGCATGGCCGGCATCGCAATGAGGAAATGGTTGGCCAGATTCAGGGTGGAGGAACCGGTCGCGGCCGGTTCTCCCACACCCTGCATCAGACGATGTCCTGGTAGAGTCTGGTCGATTTTACTCTTTTTCATACGCGATGCTCTCTCTGTGGGCTTGCTGGCAAGTCTCGCTTACCCCGCTATCGTACGCCTGGCGCAAGCTGCCGCGAATCTTGGGCGGCGCGCACCGTGGTGCCAGGCGTTATTCTTGTTATCTTATAAATTAATGATCAATTCGCTATGCCTGCCGGCGCATTTCAATGCCAATTGTAAAATTGATTGCAAAATCGCTGTCGCACATAAAGTACCGCGAACATACCCGCTAGTTTACACTGAATTACCGCCGCAGCGACGCCAAAGGCACGACGCGAGCGGCCATAAAGCCCTGTTGGCGGCAAAAAATAGCCTATCTTTGACCCTGAACACGCGAAATAATGACAATCAAGACTTCCCTGGTGTGGTTCCGGCGCGATCTGCGCGCGTTTGACCATGCTGCACTGCATCACGCCCTGCGCCAGAGCCAGGCCGTGCATTGCGTCTTCATATACGACACCGCCATCCTGGCTGCGCTGCCGCGCCGCGACCGGCGTGTCGACTTCATCCATGCCAGCGTGGCCGAGCTGGCCAATGAGCTGCGCCAACTCGGCGGCGACCTGATCGTGCTGCACGCGGACGCGGCCGAGGCCATCCCGCGCCTGGCCGCCGAATTGAGCGCCGACGCCGTCTTTGCCAACCACGACTACGAGCCGCAAGCGATCGCCCGCGACGCCACGGTGGCGGCGGCGCTCACGCGCGACGCGCGCCTGTGGTTCAGCTTCAAGGACCAGGTGATTTTTGAAAAGGACGAAGTGCTGACGCTCTCGGCCAAGCCCTACACCGTCTACACGCCGTACAAGAATGCCTGGCTGAAGAAAATGCGCGCCGAACCTGCCTGCCTGGCGCCGTTCGATATCGAGCCGCATGCGGCCAGCCTGGCGCCGCCGCGCGCCGGCACGCCCGCGCCACTGCCCGCCCTGGACGATCTGGGTTTCGAGGCCGGCAACCTGGCCGAACTGGCCATCCCCACCGGCATGTCGGGCGCCAGCCAACTGTTCGAGGATTTCCTGCCGCGCGTGGCCCGCTATGACGTGGCGCGCGATTTTCCCGCCCTGAAGGGACCATCTTACCTGTCCATGCATCTGCGCTTCGGCACCGTCTCGCTGCGCTACCTGGTACGCACCATCGTCGACCTGATGGACCGGGGTGGTGGCGGCGATGGCGCGCCCGTGTGGCTGGCAGAACTGATCTGGCGCGATTTCTACGCCATGATTTTGTACCAGAACCCGCATGTGGAAGGCGGCGCCTTCAAACCGGCCTACGACGCCATCGCCTGGGAAACGGGGCCTGACGCCGATGCCGCGTTTGCCGCCTGGTGCGAAGGGCGCACCGGCTATCCGCTGGTGGACGCGGCCATGGCGCAGCTGAACCAGACGGGCTATATGCACAACCGCCTGCGCATGGTCACGGCCTGCTTTTTGATCAAGGATCTGGGCATCGACTGGCGCCGCGGCGAAGCGTATTTCGCGCTGCACCTGAACGACTTCGACCTGGCCTCGAACAACGGCGGCTGGCAATGGGCTTCGTCGTCGGGCTGCGACGCCCAGCCCTACTTCCGCATCTTCAATCCCGTCACGCAGTCGGAAAAATTCGACGCCAGCGGACGCTTCATCCGCCGCTACCTGCCGCAGTTGAAGGCGCTGGGCGACAAGGAAATTCACGCGCCCTGGCTGGTGCCGCGCATGCTGCTCGAGCAAAAAAACATCGTGCTGGGACGCGATTATCCGGAACCGCTGGTGCGGCACGACGAGGCGCGCAAGGAGACCCTTGAGCGTTATGCCGTGGTGAAGGTGGCGGCGTAATCAGGTAATTGATTGGCATTACGGTGATGTCGGGTTACGCGCTGCGCGCTAACCCGACCTACCCGGCATGCGCCGTCAGTCAACAGGCGTAGATACTGTTATCCCCGTCAAGCGGCGTGCAAGGCCGGATCAAATATTTTTCCCGACCTGAGCACGCCGA
>NZ_JACYMG010000022.1:0-16367 GCF_020858035.1 Janthinobacterium sp. EB271-G4-3-2
CCAAGATGTTGACAGCGGTCGATACCGTTCGCAATACCACGAACGGCATGAGGGGAATAATACAAGGTCGGATTAGCACGCGAGGGCGTAATCCGACACCTCACCAACTTCACTCCCCGGGCCGGTACCTGCGCTCCAGGTGCTTCGCCACGTCCTCGGGATAAAACAGCACCTCCTTGAACTCGCCGCGCGCATACATGGCCGCTTGGTCCTTGAAATGCGGCGACGTCGGGTCGCCGCTCTGGCCACCGGCAAGGATGCTTTTCGCCTTGATGCGCGGACCGAATTCCACGGCCGCGACAAAGCTGTTGCCACGTTCGCCGTACATCCTGCGCGTGGTGCTCTTGCTGCTCTGGCCATACGCGGCCAGCGCGCCCCAGTTGCCCGACGCATAAGGAACGGGCAAGCTCGGCTGCGCATCGTCGAACGCCTGCACCACGTCGCCCGTCAGGCGCTGGAAGCGGTTGATCTCGCCCCATGGCGTTTGCCAGTTGCCGAAATCGCGCTGCAATTTATCCGCCGCCGTCGCCAGGGCAGCCAGCCGCTGCGCCGCCGTGACCTTGTCCGTCGCCAGAAAATCAACCACGGGCACGCCCTGCTCGCGCGCCTGCTTGCCAGCCAGTTCGGCCAGCTCCTGGCCCCAGAACACGGCCAAGGAAGTGGCCGTGGAGGTCAGCGAATAGCGCCAGTCCCAGGCGCGCAGCAAGGCCACCTTGTCGGCCAGCGCCAGCTGTTGCGCGTCGCCCGCCGGCAGCGCATCGTAGGCCGCGAACAGCGGCGGCAGCAAGGATTCGAACGCCGTCAGTTCGCTGTCGTAGGAAGCGGCGATCAGGCTGTCGAGCGTGAAATCGTTCTTGTTCTGGAAAACCTTGACGGCATGCAGGCCGCGCGCGTTTTCGCCATACACGGACATGTAGGCGGGATAGTCCTGCTGGCGCGGACTGTGGGCGCCGGCCGCCGAATACGGCCAGTTGTTCGTGTTCTGTATCCAGCCATTCTTCGGATTGAACAGGGTGATGGTTTGCGCCACCGTGTGCAGCCCTTTCCATTCCGTGGCCGGGTCGCTGCCGTCGACGGGCTGCTTCCAGTTGAAGCGCGGGTCGCGCACGGGGATGAAATTGCCATGAAAATAGGCGATATTGCCATCCGCATCCGCGTACACGGTATTGTTCGACGAATTCGTGCGCAGTTCCATCGTCGTGTAGAACGCCGCGTAATCGCGCGCCTTGGTGCGCGTGTACGATTGTGTCAAGGCCTTCAACGGTTCATTCATCAGGCGCACGGCCACCCACTTCCCATCCTGCGCGCGCACGATCGGGCCGTGGTGGCTGTAATAGACGGTGATGGTTGTCGAGCCCATGCCGCCGTTCGCGAGTTTATATGGCAAGGTAATCGGCACGGCTTTCAGGGGACGCAGGCCGCCGTCATAGCGGTAGAACCATGCGCCATCCTTGTCGACGATGCTTTCCAGGTATTCGTCGATGACGTCGCCGCCGCCCGAGGTGTGCATCCAGCCGAGGCGGTCGTTAAAACCCTGGTAGACGAAGAACTGGCCCCAGGTGACGGCGCCATATGCATTCAAGCCTTCGCCGCTGGTCACCTGCACTTCGGGGCGGAAGTAGAACGAGGTGTGCGGGTTGATCATCAAGAGCGCATGGCCGTTTTTGGTAATCGCGGGCGCGATGGCGAAACCGTTCGAGCCGCTCGGTTCGGGGTCCAATCCGGTCTCCACGCTGACCAGCGCCATGGTGGCGGGCTTGGCTTGCTGGCCGTAAAACGCTTCGAGCTGCGCCAGGTTGATCGATTCAATATCGCCGCCGATGCTGCCCTCGCTGAAACTGAGGACCATCCACGGCTCGAAATGCGCGATCAGCTTGGGTTTGACGTGCGGATGCGTGGCCAGGTAAAAATTCAAGCCATCGGCAAACGCATCCATCAACTTGCGCAGCCACGGCGAGCTGGCGCGGTACTGCGCCTGCAAGTCGGCCGGATCGATGAAGAGCTTCATGCGCAAGTCGCGGTACAGCTCCCGCTCGCCCTCCACTTCCGCCAAGCGCCCCATGGCGTTGATGTAATTGAGTTCCACGCGCGGGAAATCATCCTCGGCCTGCGCATACATCAGGCCAAAGACGGCATCCGCATCCGTCTTGCCCGTCACATGGGGCACGCCCCACGTGTCGCGCGCGATGCTGACATGGGCGGCTTGCGCCTGCCAGCGGGCCATGTCCGTGACAGAAACGGCGGGCGCCGCCAGCACGGGAGGAGCGGCGACGGCGCCGCAGGCGATGGCGACAAACAAGGCACGGCGAGCTGGCATGCACTACTCCAATATCAGGATGCGTCGATCAGGGTGGCGATACGCTGGTTCAACTCCACATTTTCCGCCTGTAGCTGCGCCACTTTCTGCTTCAAGCTGGCGATCTCGCCGCGCAGGCGCTCCGTTTCGGACGGCGCTTGCGCCGCGTTGTCCGCCCACGGCTCGTTGCCCGTCTCCGGCGTATCCTGCGACACGTGGGGCACCTTCGGCTCGCGCGGCGTGCGCGTGGCGGCGCGCTGTTCGCGGATTTCCTTGGCCGCCTGGCGTAGCAGTTTTTTACCACCGGCGACGGCCGCCACCTGCTCTTCGGGCGGCAGCGATGCCACGGTGGCCGCGGCATTGATGGAGATCGTTCCCGAACGGACGGCTTCCACCAGTTCGGGCGAAGCGGCTTTCTGGATCTTCTCGATCTGGCTGATCTGGTTGCTGCTCAATCTGGCCGCCTTGGCCACCTCTTCGCGCGTGCTCATGGGGGGCTTGGGCGCGTTTTCGCCATCGGGCGCATCCTGGGCGCTGACGGGCGCCGGGCTGCGCGCGGCGACGATTTCCTTCTTGCGCAGGGCCAGCACGCCGCGCTGGAAGTCCGACACGCTGCGGCGCGCCAGGTGATTGTCGATCATCCACAGCATGACGTCGTCAAGCGAGCTAAAGCTGGTGTTCTGGATGGTCTTGAATTCGATGCCGTGCTGGCGGCAGATGGCGTAGCGGTTATGCCCGTCGATCAGCACGTCGTTCCACAGCACCAGCGCATCGCGGCAGCCTTCGGCCAGCAGGCTGCGCTCGAGCGCCGCGTACTCGCTGGCGGTGAGCGGGTCGATATACGACTGCAGCACCTGATTGATAGTGATATTCATGGTTGTCCTCAATATTGCGGCGCGATGGTCCGCGCCGGCACGAATGCTACACCATCCGCCACCGCTGGCCGGGTAAAATCACGGCGGCCCAGCTCACTCCAAAACACAGAACATGAAAAGAAAGTACGCCACCGCGATCATTTTTGCCGTCGCCGCCATCGGCTTCACCTGGGTCAGCCCCTACATCGCCATGTACCGCATCAGCATCGCGGCAAAATCCGTGCGCCTGGAAACCCTGGCGCAGCAGGCCGACCTGCCTGCGATCCGCGCCAGCGTGGCGCGCCAGCTGCGCGCGGGCGGCGAGACGGCCAATGACGATGATTTCAAGGAAATGCTCGACACCATCGTCTCGCCGCCCGGCATCACGGTATTGATCCTGCACGGCAAGCAGGGGGCGGACGGCAAGCGCCACGACTTCGGCATGGTATACCGCTCGTGGAATGAAGTGGTGCTGCGGCGCAGCGGCGCCGCCCCCGCGGCCAGCCAGTTTCTGCTGCGCCGCCATGGCATCTGGGACTGGAAACTGGCGGACATTACCTTGCCGCCGGAATTACTCTGACGAAACTTGATCTAAAACAACACTTACCTAAACCGTCATATTGATTTTGGGAAATATTATGTAGAATGCCAACACTTCAGGCGCACCGGGTCGCCAGGGATCCGAGAGATCGCAGATGAAAAGAATGATGCTTCTCGCTGTAGCGGTACTGGTCGCGCTGGCCGGCGTCTTCTATGGCAGTCCGTATTTCACCATGGACAAGATCCGCGCGGCAACCATGGACGAGGATAGCCAGGCCCTGGCTGCGCAGATCGACCTGCCACAGTTGCGCGGCAGTCTCGGGCAGCAACTGCATGCCCTGTTCTCGGCGCCGGAAGTGGCTGACGACATCAGTCCCGACGTCATCGATCCCTTGCTCGACACGATGCTGATGCCCGAAGGCATCGTCGCCTTGATGAAGCTCAATGACCGCTACGAAAAGCCACTCGCCAAGGTCAGCGACATCAGCGGCCGCAAGCGCAACACCAAACCCGACTACAAACTGCGCTACACATCCTGGAACAGCGTCGTCGTGCAGCGTGCCCACAGCAAAAGCCATATCGGCGAACTGACCCTGACCCGCGACGGCCTGTGGAGCTGGAAACTCACGTCGGTGGCGCTGCCCAAGAATCTGCTGGCCGACGCGTAAAACGGCCGCGCACTGCTATCATCTGCCCAACCACATTTCTTTGGAGGCAGCATGTCAGACTTGGTACAACACGCCCTGACCCACGCAGGCAAACCAGCCACCACGCCGTGGGTGGTGACCTTGATCAACGGTGAAAAACTCACCGGACCCATTTCTCCGCTCAGCGACGGCTGCTACGCCATCGGCCTGGGACAAATCAAGTATTTTTCCAGCGACAAGGTCGCCTGCCTGAATGTATCGGGCGCCGGCGCGTTTCCCATCTGATGACGGGGCCGGAGGGGCCGGACGCCACGGATCTGGCGGCACATCTGCAGGCGCTGGAAGCGGCGCTGCAAAGCCATGCCGTGCGCGCCGACGGCGCCAGGCTGGCGGCACTGCTGGCCGACGAGTTCGTCGAATTCGGCAGCTCGGGCACGCTGTGGACGCGCGCGGTGACCCTGGCGGACTTGCCGGCGGAAGACTTTTGCCCGCGCAGCATCAGCGATTTCCAGGCCCGTTTGCTGGCCGACGACGTTGCCTTCGTTACCTACCGCTCGCAGCGGCACGCCAACGGCGCCCTGCCCGCCAGCGCCAGCTTGCGCAGTTCGCTATGGAAGTGGCGCGATGGCCGCTGGCAGATGACCTTTCATCAAGGTACGCCGATACCTGTCTGAACAAGTATCCCATGTCGAAAAGTTGTTTTTTGACACGCAAAATCTCATTGATTTACTGAATTTTTTGTGCAACAATGAATTTAATAAATAAAACAAATAAATTATTGAAATCGGTTTTTTGAATTAATTTGATCCTCACACCACGAATCCGTGTTCGGGATAGAGAAGCACTGCGTAGGATACGCGACCCGTCGCCAGGCAAGCGCCTGCCACTGGTCTCACGCAAGCACCCTTTCTAATCGTCACCACGTATTTCGGGAGAGACATCATGGATAAGTTCACTGTTCGCACCCAGCTCACTTTGGCTTTCGGCCTGCTGGTCTTTTTTCTCATCGGCATTTCGATCCTGTCCGTGAAGAGTCTTTCCAACTTCAACGCCAGCTTTGACCAGTATGTCAACGGCATCACCGCCCGGTCCAATACGGCGCACCGCGTGCGTGACGCGATCGACATGCGTGCCGTGGCAGCGAGGAACCTGGTGCTCGTCACCAAGCCGGAAGACCTGGAAGCCGAACGCAAGCAGGTGCTGCAGGCACATGCCGACGTCGTCAAGAACATGCAACATCTGCTGCAGCTGGCACAGCAGCCGGAAGTATCGGACGAGGTGCGCGCCGCCATCAACAAGATCGACGGCATCGAAAAACGCTATTCTCCCGTGGCGCTGTCCATCGTGGAGCTGGCGCTGCAAAAGAAAACCGACCAGGCCATCGCCAAGATGAACGAGGAATGCCGTCCGCTGCTGGCCGCCCTCGTCGCCGCCAGCGATGAGTATTTCACCCTGACGGACCAGCGCTCCGCCGCCATCCTGAAAGAAGATAACGAGGGCTACATTCTCAACAAGAATATCCTCATCGGCGCCAGCCTGCTGTCCATCGTGCTGGCGGGCCTGGCTGGCTGGCTCATCACGCGTCACTTGCTCAAGGCACTGGGCGCCGAACCGAAGCAGCTGTGCGAAGCCGTCAGCCTGCTCGCCGGCGGCGATCTGACAGGCAAACTCAGCGTTGCACCGCACGATACCGTCAGCGTGCTGTCAGCCCTGCAGCGCATGCAGGAGTCGCTGACCACGGTAGTGTCCTCCGTGCGCCAGGATTCCGACACCGTCTCCCTTGCCGCCGCGGAGATTTCCAGCGGCAACAGCGATCTGTCGCTGCGCACGGAACAGCAAGCCAGTTCATTGGAAGAAACCGCTTCCTCGATGGAAGAACTCACCAGCACCGTGCGCAAGAATGCGGAAAATGCCCGCGAAGCCAATGTGCTGGCCACCACCGCATCGGACGTCGCCAGCAAGGGCGGCGCCGTGGTGGGACAAGTGATGGGCACCATGGATCTGATCAGCGAATCGTCGCGCAAGATTGTCGACATCATCAGCGTCATTGACGGCATCGCCTTCCAGACCAATATCCTGGCCCTGAATGCCGCCGTGGAAGCGGCGCGAGCCGGCGAACAGGGCCGCGGCTTCGCCGTCGTGGCCACCGAAGTGCGCGGCCTGGCCCAGCGCAGCGCCAGCGCGGCCAAGGAAATCAAGGCGCTGATCGACGACTCCGTGAGCCGCGTCGATGCCGGTTCCAAGCTGGCGGCGCAGGCGGGTACGACGATGTCCGAGGTGGTCGCCAGCGTCGCCCGCGTCAGCAACATCATCGCTGAAATCACGGTGGCCAGCCAGGAACAGTCCGCCGGCATCGAGCAGATCAACCAGGCGGTGACCCAGATGGATGGCGTCACGCAGCAAAACGCGGCACTGGTGGAAGAAGCAGCGGCGGCGGCCGAATCGCTGCGCGAGCAAGCCAGCCACCTGGTGGAAACCGTGAGCATCTTCAAGACGCATGACAGCCATGTGGCGGCACCCACGCCAGCGCCGGCACGCGCCAGCCACAAGCCGCTGCGCCTGGTACCGGCTGCGGCCAGCAGCACCGTCAAGCGCCAGGCCGCGCCGGCAAAACCCCGTGCGGCGCAAGCGGAAGCCGTGACGGCAGGCGATTGGGAAGAGTTTTAAGCAGATAGACGCATGCGGCCACGCATGCCCCGCTTCACACGCACAGGGGAGAGCCGCAGCCGGCCTCCCCTGTCGCGTTGCAGCAACACGCCCCTCACATAAAAATCCGCGGCAACTGTTGTATTTCTGCTGCCCCGGATTCCGCTACTACGCCGAAATGGCGCACGCTTTTTGCGCAGCCGCAGGAAACCTCATCGTCCTGTCCAGCCTCTTTTGCTCCCGCGCAGGCCTGCCGGCACCCTACTATGCACCCGCCAGATATTGACGACAAATACGATTTTATTCGCGTATTAATTCGAAACGGATATGAATAGCCGTCGCTGGAAAATGGCATGAATACCAAAACTTTCCGTGCTAGCATGATTTTTCGTCAGCTGGCCAGCGCCAGCTTGCATGCCCTCAACAACCTTGACCGACAGGAGCCGTTTCATGATGACACCGCATGCCAGCACAGTACGCCACACCCTGATTGCCCTGGCAATCACTGCCGCCTTTCCCCTGCAGGCGATGGCGCAGGCACAGGACAGCATCCCGGCGCCTGCCGCCGACGCGCCTGCCGCTCCGGCGGCACAGGCCGGTCCTGGCCAGCTGGAAACGGTGATCGTGACGGCGCAGCGGCGCGCGGAAAACATCAAGGACGTACCGATGTCCATCGCCACCCTGAAGGGCGACAAGCTCGACACCCTGACGGCCGGCGGCGCCGACATCCGCTTCCTCAACAGCCGCTCACCCAGCGTCTCGGTCGAATCGGATTACGGCCGCACCTTCCCCCGCTTCTACATTCGCGGCCTGGGCAATACCGACTTCGACCTGAACGCCTCGCAACCGGTAGGCCTGGTGATGGATGACGTGGTGCAGGAAAACGCCATGCTGAAAGGCTTTCCCGTCTTCGACGTCGACCAGGTCGAGGTGCTGCGCGGCCCGCAAGGCACCTTGTTCGGCCGCAACTCGCCGGCCGGCGTAATCAAGTTCGATTCCGCCAAGCCCGTCTTCAAGACGGAGGGCTACCTGAGCGGCGGCTTCGGCAAGGATGGCATGAAGAACCTGGAAGGCGCCTTCAACGTACCCGTCAGCGACACCGTGGCCCTGCGCTTTTCCGGCCAGACCCAGCGCCGCGACGACCGCGTGCACAACCCGCGCCCCACCGGCACGCGCGACTTCGAAGGCTATGAAGACAGCGCCGCCCGCCTGCAGGTACTGGTCAAGCCCACGCGCGACTTCAGCGCCCTGTTCAACGTGCACGCGCGCAACCTCGACGGCACGGCCACCT
The DNA here is from genome assembly GCF_020858035.1 of Janthinobacterium sp. EB271-G4-3-2. Lineage (NCBI taxonomy): Bacteria > Pseudomonadati > Pseudomonadota > Betaproteobacteria > Burkholderiales > Oxalobacteraceae > Janthinobacterium > Janthinobacterium sp. EB271-G4-3-2. Next base: position 8,275 of record NZ_JACYMG010000022.1, read on the forward strand.
TGTTCCGCGCCAACATCCTGAAACAGGGCACCAACGACCTGGTCGACGGCTTTGATTACGATAACTACCCGACCGACGGCATCAACCGCCAGCACCTGAAAACCAAGGGCGGCAGCATGCGCCTGAAATGGGACTTGCCCGGCGTCACCCTGCATTCGATCACCGGCTACGAAAAACTCGATTTCTTCAGCCGTGCCGACGTCGACGGCGGCTATGGCGCCGTGTACGCGCCGCCGATGGGCCCCGGTTTCATCCCCTTCGTCGTGGAAACTGCCGACGTGATCCCCAACCACAAGCAGATTTCGCAGGAATTCCGCGCCGAGTCGTCTGCCCGCGGCCCGCTGCAATGGATAGCCGGCCTGTTCTACTTCAAGGAAGATATCCAGATCGACAGCATCAGCTTTGACAGCCTGGCGCCCGGCAATCCGCAAAGCCCGAACTACGCGACGCAAAACCAGAGCTCGAAGTCGTATGCGGCCTTCGGCTCGCTCAACTACACGGTGTCGGACGCCCTGAAACTGCGCGCCGGCCTGCGCTACACGACCGACAAGAAGGATTTCTCGGCCAAGCGCGTGGAAGCGACCACGGCCGGCCCCTTCAACCTGAACGACACGTCGCACAACATCAGCTGGGACTTGAGCGGCACCTATGTGCTCACGCCGGCGACGAATGCCTACGCGCGCATCGCCACCGGCTACCGCGCGCCATCGATGCAGGGGCGCCTGAACGGCCTGGCCGACCGCCCTTCGTTTGCGGGGGCCGAGAAAGCGCTGTCCGTCGAGGCGGGCATCAAGCAAGATCTGTTCGACAAGCGCGCGCGCCTGAGCCTGGCCGTGTTCCAGTACCGGGTCAAGGACAAGCAACTGACGGCCGGCAGCGGCGCTGTCAACATGAACCAGCTGCTCAACGCCGACAAAGCCACGGGCCGTGGCGTGGAACTCGATTTCCAGGCTAACCTCAGCGATTCGCTCAGCATGACCCTGGGCGGCAGCTACAACCACACGGAAATACAGGACAAGAAGCTGTTCGTGCAAAGCTGCGGCAACGCGCAAAACAACCCGGCCAGCGGCTGCACCGTCACCGACCCGGTGGGCCCGTTCAAGGGCACGGCCTACATCGACGGCAACCCGCTGCCGCGCGCGCCGGAATGGCAAACCAACTTCACCTTGAAATACAGCATTCCCCTGGCCAATGGCGAGTTCTACGCCTACACGGACTGGGCCTACCGCACCAGCTATAACTTCTTCCTGTATGAAGCGAAGGAATACAAGGCCAAGGAACTGCTCGAAGGCGGCTTGCGCGTCGGCTACAAATGGGACAAATACGAACTCTCCGCGTATGGCCGCAACATCACCAACCAGGTCCAGTCGCTGGGCGCGATCGATTTCGATAACTTGACAGGCATCGTCAACGAACCACGCACGTATGGGGTGCAGTTCAAGGCGACGTTCTGACGGCGGGTAGACAAAACCGCGCTGTCCGGCGCAAACCGGACAGCATGGCTCAGGCACAAGATGGCGTGATGCACATCACCTGTGCTAGAATCTCGCCGCGCTGCCCGGATGGTGAAACTGGTAGACACTGGAGACTTAAAATCTCCCGCCTGTAAGGGCGTGCCGGTTCGATTCCGGCTCCGGGCACCAAGAACTCAGCCGTAAAAATCCAAGAACGTCCACAAACCCGCCTCCGTCATAGGAGAGCGGGTTTTTTGTTGTCCATCCGCGTCCATCGGCGTACATTAAAAGTGATGAACTTTGTTGGTACTTTTTGCTGGATTTAGGATTTTCTCTAAAAAAATACCATCAGGGAGTGCGCCATGCCACTGTCCGATCTGCTTATCCGCCATGCCGTCTACAAGGGCACGCCCAGCGGCGACAAGTATCCCGACCTGTACGGCATGTACCTGCTGGTCACCCGTACCGGCAAGTACTGGCGGTTGAATTACCGCCATGCAGGCAAGCAAAAAACACTGGCCCTGGGCGTCTACCCCCGCGTGAGCCTGGCCCAGGCGCGGCGCAAGGCCGAAGATGCGCGCAAGGCGCTGGCCGAAGGGATCGATCCGAACGCCGTCAAGCGCGCGCAGAAGGCCGAGCAGCGCAGCGCCGCCTTGAATACCTTCGACAAGCTGGCGCGCCAGTGGCTGCTCACCATCCAGCGCAACGGCAGCGCCAATACGCAAAAGAAAGTCGGCAACTGGCTCGAAGGCGACGTTATCCCCTACCTGGGCAAGATGCCGCTCAACACCATCCGCCCGCGCGACGTGCTGCGCGTGGTACAGCGCGTCGAGGCGCGCGGCGCGATCGATTCGGCGCACCGCATCAAGCAGCTGTGCGGCCAGGTGCTGCGCTTCGGCGTGGCGATGGACCTCGTCGAGCGCGACGTCACGGCGGACCTGAAAGGCGCATTGACGCCGGTGCCAAGAACGCACTACCCGGCACTGACGGAACCGGGCGATGTCGCGCCGCTGCTGCGAGCCATTTATGGCTACCAGGGCCACGCCACGGCGGTGGCGGCGCTGAAACTGGCACCCATGCTGTTCGTGCGTCCCGGCGAACTGCGCGCCGCCGAATGGAGCGAAATCCATCTCGATGCCGCCGAGTGGCGCATCCCGGCCAGGAAAATGAAAATGCAGCTCGAACACCTGGTGCCGCTGCCGACACAGGCCGTGGCGATCCTGCGCGCGCTGCAGCCTGTCACCGGCGAAGGCCGCTACGTATTTCCCGGCCTGCGCGGCGGCCAGCGCTGCATGAGCGAAAACACCATCAACGCGGCGCTGCGGTCCCTCGGCTATGCCAAGGAAGTCATGACCGGCCACGGTTTCCGCGCCATGGCCCGCACCATCCTCGACGAAGTGCTGCAGGAGCGCGTGGACCTGATCGAGCACCAGCTGGCGCACAGCGTCATCGATCCGAACGGGCGCGCCTACAACCGCACGGCGCACCTGCCTGCGCGCCGCGTCATGATGCAGCGCTGGGCCGACTATCTCGACGCCCTGCGCGACGGCGTCGCCACGCCGCCAGCCTGACGCCGACGCCCGCCTGGAGAAAGAAAACCAGCGGCGGCGCTGGCAGGAACAGGTGCGGCGATACGCATGCCTGTCGCCTGCGCGCCACGATGGGCGACACGGTGTGCGTCCACCCGCATCCGCCGTCGTCCTGTTTCGCGACAGCGCCCGCGCTGTTTGATATCGCGTAAGGAAAGCGGCGGGCACGCGGCTACATTCAAAGGCGGGGAGCCGCGGGCGCGTGGACTGGCGAGGAGCAAGCCATGTTTTCGCTTCGCTCAAACCGGCTTGCCCTGCGGGGCCATCCTCGCTGCGCTCGCCCACCACGCCAGGAGCATCGATGCACGCCGAGACCACGCCACGCAAGCGACAAGGCGGCCGCCCGAAAGGCGACCCGGCCGCCGTGCGTGGCGCCACCATCGGCGTGCGCGTGTCGGCCGCCGAACATGCGGCACTGCTGGAACGCGCCGCCCGCATGCAGATGCGTCCCGCGCAATGGCTGCGCGCCGCAGCGCTGGCGCGCACCTTGCCCCCGCCGCCCGTCGCCGCCATCAACCGCGAACACTACGTGGAACTGGCCCGCCTGGCGTCCAACCTGAATCAGTTGACCCATCTCGCCAACGAAGGCGGCCGCGTCGCCGTGGCCGACGCCCTGCTGCAGCGGCTGATCGCGGAAACGCGCCGCCTGCGGCTGGCACTGCTGGGCGTGAAGGAGCAGGACGATGATCGCTAAGGCCATCAAGGGACGCGGCTTTCGCGGCGTGCTGGCGTATGACCTGGGCAAGGAGCAGGCGCGCGTGATCGACACCAACATGACCGGCCGCACGCCGCGCGAACTGGCGCAGGAATTCGGCGCCGTGCGCAAGCTGCGCCCTGGCCTGGGCAAGGCGGTGCTGCACGTGTCGCTGTCGGCCGCGCCGGGAGAGCAGCTGTCCGACGCCCAGTGGACGCAGATCGCGGGCCGCTATCTGGCGGGCATGGGCCTGGACGACAACCAGTACCTGCTGACGCGCCATGCCGACACCCGGCATGAACACGTGCACCTGCTGGTCAATCGCGTGCGCTGCGATGGCGGCGTTGCCAGCGACAGCCACGACTACCGGCGCCAGGAAGTCATCATGCGCGCGGTCGAACGCGACTTCGGCCTGCAGCAGCTGCGCCCCTCCGTCGAGGCGCCGCACCGCGCGGCGAGCCGGGGCGAGATCGAGGCGGGCCTGCGCACCGGCATCGCCTCGACGCGGCAGCGCCTGCAGCAGCTGTGCGATGCCGCCATTACCGGCTGCGGCAGTTTCACCGCTTTCATGCAGCGCCTGGCAGCGGCGGGCGTGGCCCTGGTGCCGGTGACGCAGCGCAATGACAGCACCCTGGCGGGCCTGTCCTACCGCCTCGATGGCGTGCTGATGAAGGGTAGCGACCTGGGACGCGGATACAGTCCCATGGGATTGGCGAAACGAGGAGTCCACTATGACAAAGAGCGAGACCTTGCGGCAGTTGGCCACTGCCGAGAATACGGCGCAGCTGGACGCGCTGGCGTGCAGGATGGCGCAGCTGCACCAGGCCAGGCTGGCCAGCGCCGAGGAGCTGGCGGCGCTTCTGGAGCCGCTAGCGCAGGCGATGGCGGCCCTGACGGACGAGGCGCGCCAGACGATGCAGCAGCTGGGCCTCGACGGCACGCGCCAGGGCGAGCAGTTCCGGCGCCAGATCGAGGCGGCGACGAGCGCCTGGCGCAGCGCGGAACAGGCGGCGCGCGAGAGCGCCCAGACAATCGACTGCAGCAGCCGTACGCTGTCGCAGCGCCAGTACCTGCTGGCGGCGCTGGTGGGCATGATGACGGGGCTGCTCGCCAGCGCATTGTGGCTCTGTCTGGCACCTGCCCCCAGGCTGCAGAACGTGCTGGACGCGTAGCAGCTGGCCGCGCTGATACGCCCCGCGACCGCAGCCTGGAAGCCGTGCGCGGGCAAATGACGGCACTGGGCTGCGCGCAGTTCATCGTCAGGCTGGTGCAGGCAAGGGACGGCAAGCAAGAGACGCGGCAGTGGAGCGGGCTGGAACTGCTGCGCAGCCTGGCCTGGCTCAAGCGCATGAATGCGCGCGGATACGACGTCACCGTGCGGCCCGCAGGCCCGCATGGCCTGGTGCTGCTCGACGGCTTGCAACAGGCCGATGTGCAGCGCCTCGACGCGCGCGGCTGGCAGAGCGCCGCCGTAGTGGAGGTGCAGCATGGCCGCTTCCAGGCCTGGATCAAACTGTCCGTGCACCCAGTCACCGACGCCTTGCGCGGCCAGGCGACATCCTGCCTGGCGGCCGAGCTTTGCCGCAGCGGCAGCGCCATCACGGTTGCCGAATTTGGCGCGCTGCCCGGATTGACCTGCCACGCACCGCGCATGGCCGAAGGGCCAGCGGCACGCTATGCGCTGCTGCAGGCATCGAGCGGAGCAGTGGCCGCCGCCGCAGCGCCCTGCCTGGAGCGCATGGCGCACCTGCCGGACCCGCCGCTACCGCCCAGGCTGTCCATGCCGCAGGGCGCTGTCCGGAAACGCTCGAGCGGGCGCGCCAGATAACCGGCCAGGTGCTGGCGACCTTAGCAGCAGCTTTACCGGTTGTATTTCGGCATGGTGGCGAACGTTTGGTGTATAGGAAAGCTTTTGCACGGGCGTGATAGTGCGTGTAGTTTTCCGTTCGGCAATTTGCTATTCTCAGGGGCGGCTATCGGCTGCGGATTCAACCGGTCAACGACGGCAACCGGCCAGCAGCGGATGCCCAACTCGCGACTTAAAGGAACTAAGTGGCCTATCATCTGATGATATTTAAACAGTCTACAGCGATTGAGCCAACCATCAATCTGTACTTGGGTTCCGCTCAGACCGTGTATCTCTATTGGGAAGCCGCTAGCTTCGATATCGGGCTGCCAACGATTAGTACAATTACAGAACGAGCTGATTCTGAGGCGGGATTCTGCCTTTCGGGTGCCACGCTTACTGCTTTTAAGGTGGAGTTGGAGATGCTATACAAACACTGGAATACATCACACAAAGGCCACGAATTGCCGCCTACGCATTGTGAACTGATGCGTGCAGTGATTTTAGCATTGGACGATGAGTCGTTTGACAACGCAACGCTGATGATTGCATAGCTCGCTGGTAGGATTTGAGAGTCCACTTTGGGGCGTAACCTGCCAACGACGGCAACCGGCCAAAACCGGACGCTCAAAATCCACCTCTAGTTAAGAAAATCGGATAAAAAATTGATGAACCGCCTGGAACTCAAGTCACCGCATGAAGGTTCGTTGTTGACTTTCACTATTACAAACAAGTTTGAAGAAGGCATTGATTTTAATGTGCGGGTTGACACACCTTTCTTCTCAGGCACTGCTCCATCATCGACATTCATGGCGGCTCCGCTTTCAGCGTGGTTTCAAGATATGGCCGATGACTGGAAAGGCTGGAAAGGCGAAAAGAAGTGGGGAGACCTCGAGAATCGTGTTCTGTTAACTGCGACCAGCGACTCAACGGGCCACATAAAAATGAAAGTGACCTTGACGGGGCAGGACTATGATTCTGAGCTGCGCGTGAATATCATGTTTGAGGCAGGGCAGCTAGAAGGTGTGGCGCGCGATGTTGCCTTTTTTTCTCATAGTCTAGTATCGGCCAGAAGCCGACATTGGCGAGCGCAAGACACATTGCAAGACTAGTGCAAATAAGGCAAACTTAGTAAATCTTTGCGCTTCATGTTTATTTGCTTCAATTGGTTGCCACGCGAACGTCCCTTCTATCCAATCCCGTGGAACCCGATGAAGAAAATACTGCTGTCCATTGCACTACTGTTCTTTTCCTGTACCGGCAACACACAAGAACCTCGTCCTTTGACGATCGGTTTTACCCAAACGATTCCCTCCGCCATCCTGAAGGCCGAGCGCACGATATGGGTTCATCTACCCGAAGGCTACAAGGCCGATGGCGCCGAACGTTATCCGGTGATTTATGTGCTGGATGGGAAGGATCAATTTCAAGCACTGGTGGCAGTGATCGAACACCTGAGCGGCGAAAACCTGATGCCCAAGATGATTGTCGTTGGCATCCTGCAGGACGACAGGCTGGCGGAGCTTACCTTCGGCAAGGATATGGAATTTCCGGACTCCGAAGGCAAGGGGGAGCAATTTCTCGACTATATAGAGAAAGAGCTGATCCCCCATATTGACGCCAAGTTCCGTAGTGCACCGTATCGCATATTTGTCGGGCACTCCGTGGGCGGTTTGACTGTAGTGCATACTCTGGTGCATCGTCCGCAGCTGTTTAACAGCTATATCTCGCTGGAAGGCGCGCTCTGGTGGAACAAACATAATGTTGTTAAAGAGGCAAAAAATGTGCTGAGCCAGCCGTCCTACGAAGGCAAGACCCTGTTCATTGCCATGGCCAATCATCTGGAAACCAAACCCAGTCTCCAGCAGGTGCGCAAGGATAAAAGCAGCGACACCGAGCTGATTCGGGCCAATCTCGAACTGATCGATGATTTTGCCAAACACAAAGGTACGGCTTTGCGCCTGGGGCAACAGTATTATCCGGACGATTCACACAGTTCCCTGACGCTACAGGCGGAGTATGATGCATTGCGATTCATTTTCGATAACTACCGCTTGAAATTCTATAGAAGCCAGGTAGACAATCCTGGCTTTGACGTGGTACAGCGCCACACCGCGCATTATCAGGCGCTGGCGAAAAAGATGGGCTATCGCATCCAGCCGAACAGTGCTGAGCTGGTCAAGAACGGATATGCTTTCTTGAATCGCAAACAATATGAGCGAGCCGCCTACTTTTTCCAGCAGCTGGAGCAATACTATCCGAATGATCCCAATACCTATGACTGCCTGGGCGATCTATATTCCGCCATGGGAGACAAGCCAAAAGCCGTTGAAAGCTACAGGAAAGGGCTGAGCCTGGGTGACATGAAGGAAACTCGGGACAAGCTCGGCGCGCTGCTGAGCGGGAAATAATCGTTTGAGGCGGCATGACCCCTGTAGTGGTTTAATGTACCCGGACACTGATTTAGGCGAGAATGCTCGCCATGGAGAGGTGTTTGATGAGCAAGCAAA
>NZ_JACYMG010000023.1:0-16092 GCF_020858035.1 Janthinobacterium sp. EB271-G4-3-2
CAGGACCGTGAAACAACTTTGCGCCGATGATAGTGCTGCAACCAGTGTGAAAGTAGGTTATCGTCAGGCTTGTTATTTGCAGTAGAGAAAAACCCGATCAGCCATGGTCGGGTTTTTTTTCGTCTGGTGGTTTTGTTGGGCGCGGTCGGCTTACGCGCGCGGTGACACAAATACGTGTTGCAGCTGTTCCAAATTGATACATGGACAGCCGGATGTGGGGCATATACGCATGGCATGGCATTTGCTCTTCTTGGGTATTCACTAAAAAACCAAGGAGACCAGCATGACCTATTCCATTCGTACCCTGCTCGGCGTGGCGGCCGCTGGCGCCGTTGCCCTGACTTCCCTGCTGACCTTGCCGCATGCCTATGCGCATGGCAACGTCACGCCGCAAGGCGTCGACACCACCGGCTTGCCCAAGGTGGGCGACAAGTGGCTCGAGCAAAACCCGTATCGGGGCAACAAGCTGGCCTTGACGGTGGGCACATCGGCCTATAACCAGAATTGCGCCCGCTGCCACGGCATCGAAGCCATCTCGGGCGGCATCGCGCCGGACTTGCGCCAGCTAGACCGCGATTGTTTCAGTATCAAGAATGAGACAAAGAAACAGGCTTGCTACAAGGAGACGGACAATTACTACCTGACCACCATCCGTCACGGTAAAGTCCGCAATGGCGCCGTGTACATGCCGCCGTTCGAAGGCGTGTTCAACCAGGAAGCCATGTGGGCCATCAAGACCTATCTGGAAACCCGTAGAGAATCGAACTGATCACGAAGGAGTCCCATGCGTTCATTTCAACTCCGGGGCGTGCGCGCGATGATCTCGCTCGCTTGCCTGGCGCTGTGCGCAGCCGCGCCGGCGCACGCCGACTGGCAGAAAGTGCAACAGTCGGGCAGCCTGAAAGTGGCTGTATATAACGAGTTCGCGCCGTTTTCCGACAAGGGTGTAGGGATCGATATCGACATCGCCGAAGCGCTGGCGAAAAAGCTGGGGCTGAAACTGAGTTTGCTGCCATTTCCCGCTGGCGAAAATCTGAACGACGATTTGCGCAATATGGTGTGGAAGGGGCATTACCTCGGTTATGGCCCCGCCGACGTGATGCTGCATGTGCCGGTCGACAAGAAGTTGATGGCGGATAACGACAAGGTTGAGATCTTCGCGCCGTACTACGTGGAAACCGTGCGCCTGGCGCGCAGCGCGCAAGCGGTGCCGCAATTCGACGGCGTCGCTTCGCTGGCCGGCAAGCGCATCGGCGTGGAAAAGGTGTCGATCGCGGCCATGCTGATGCTGGGCGAAGACAATGGTAAATACCGCGACGACGTGCGCATCTTTGATACGGCCGCGGAAGCCTTGCAGCAATTGCAGGCAGGCAAGCTCGACGCCGTGCTGGCCAACCGTTCGGAAATCGAATCGGTGCTGAAAAGCGATCCTGCTTTCCCCTTGAGCGAAGTGGCGTTCGCCCGCTTGCCGCGTGCCGGCTGGGCCGTGGGCCTGGCCGTCAGCAAGCAACAGCTCGACGTGGCCAAGTTGCTGCTGGCAGCCATGAACGAGATGGCGGCCAGCGGCGAACTGAAAGCAATCTTTGAGAAGTACGGCGTGAAGGAAGCGCGGCCCTGAAGTAGCTTGCTCTGGTTTAAAAGCCCGCGCATCGGAAGAGGCGCGGGCTTTTTAGTTTTAGAAACTATATTGGGCGCTGACACCCAGCAGCCAATTGCGTCCTGGCGCCGCTTCATAGTAGCGTTTGTTGCTGTCGCCGACGATGACGGAGCCCACGTAGGTCTTGTCGAAAAGATTGTTCAGGCGGGCAAATTCTTTGAAGCGCCAGTTCCCCACGTTTTGTTTGGCGTTGAAGCGCGCATTGAACACCGTGTAGCCGGGCGCCGGTTTTTCGATGTTGCTGTCTTCCGCGTAGACCTGGTTGCTGGCCACGCTTTCCAGCGCCGCGCCAAAGCGGTCGAGCGTATCTTTCCACGCCAGTTCCGCGAACAGGTTGGCGCTGGGCACGCCAGGCAAACGGCTGCCTTCGCGCACGCTGCCAAACGCCTGGTCATACACGGCGTGCAGGCTGGTCAGTGCTACTTTTGCCGTGAAACCATATGGCAAGTTTGAGTCCAGCGACACTTCCATACCCTGGCGCAAGGTTTTACCTGCATTGCGATAGCTGGTGCGCCCGCCGCTGGACTTGTCGACCACCAATTCGTCGTTGGTCTTGATCTGGAACACGGCCGCGTTTACGTGGGTGTTGCTGGCGATTCTGGCCTTGATGCCTGCTTCTAGGTTGGTGCTGGTGGCCGGTTTCAGCTGGTAATTGAAGCCGCCACCCGTGCCCGAGTAAAACAGTTCATTCAGGGTAGGCGCCTCAAAACCGCGCGCGGCGCTGGCGTAGACGTTGACGTTCGGCGTCAGTTTATACAGCAGACCCAGCACCGGTGTCGTGTGGCTGAACTCCAAGCTGCCGCTGTCGTTGCCATTGCTGAGATAGTGGTCGTTGACCGACACTTTCATCTTGCTGTAGCGCACACCTGCGCTGAGCAGCCACGGTCCGCTTTGCCACTCCATCTGGAGATACGGATCGAGGCTGGAGACGACGTCCTGCTCGGCGCGGCGCAGCTTGCCTTTCACGCCAAACGTGTTGCCGATGTAATTTTCATAGCCAGTGCGGTCATCGCTGGAACGGCCGTAATCGATGCCGATGGTGGTGCTCAGCTTGCCGCCTGCCAGCTGGTTCACGTGCAGCCAGTTGGTGTCGATGCCGTAGAACTCACGCTGGAAGTCGACCACGCCACCTGAATGGCTGGGCGGTGCCTGGAATCCTTTGGTAAAAGCCTGGTACTGGATCACGTCGCGGTTGCCGCCATACACCATCACATGCAGGCGGTCGTCGCCGAATGATTGCTCGAAGGTGGCGCCGATTTGCTGGTGGTCGATACTCTTGCGCGTGTTGTAGCGCTCGGCCAAGGTGCGCTTCGGGTTTTGCGTGTCGCTCGCATCGGTTTCGCCGGCGCGCGGGTCGCGGGCAAACGTGGCCCAGGTGGCGCCCAGCGGATCTTGTGTGTTGCCTTGATGCAGGCTGTTGGCAACGATGGTCAGCTTGCTGTCCGCCGTCGGCTTGACGATGATCTTGCCGAAGGCTTGTTCGCGCGTGGCGGCGCTGTGGTCGCGGAAGCCGTCCGTGCGGAAGCGGGAGCCGTCGAGCACGTAGCCGATGCCGCCTGCCTGGCCTTGCGCCGTCAAGTCCACTTTGTTGGTGCCGTAGCTGCCGCCGATCACGTTCAGTTCGACGGACGGAGGATTTTGCCCATCCTTGGAAAACAGCTGGATCACGCCGCCCGAGTGGTTGCCGTAGATGGCAGAAAACGGTCCGCGCAGCACTTCGATGCGCTCGGCAGTATCGAGGTTGAAGGTGGCGGCCTGGCCTTGGCCGTCCGGCATGCTGGCAGGAATGCCATCGCTGATCAGTTTGACGCCGCGCACGCCGAACGCCGAGCGTGCGCCGAAGCCGCGCGACGAGATCTGCAAGTCTTGCGCATAGTTCTGACGGTTTTGCACGACCAGGCCCGGCACGGCGGCCAGCGCTTCTGACGCGTTGACGCGGATTTGGCCATCCTGGATGCGGGCGCTGTCGACGACGTCGATCGAGGCCGGTACTTCCTGGCTGGGGTGGGCGATGCGGCTGCCGCTGACGACCACCGTATCCATCAGTTGCCCGTTGGCCGGGGCCGCTGCCTCGGCGGCAAAGACGTGGGGGGCGAGGGTAGCGCTGCCGGCGACAAACAGGCTGGCGATGGTGTTCAGGCGGAAACGGTGCTGCATGCGGATTCTCCAATGTGAATAAAAGCCTGCTTTGGTCGCGTGCGCGGCGCAGGTCTGCATAGTTGTATCAAGCAATATGCCTGCCATGTCTCCATTGGTGGGCTGAAATTATACGCGTGTCAGTGGCACGGCGTTTGCATACAGCAATTATCAGATGCGCCGATGCCGCGCGCTTTTCCTGTGTTTTGCCATCGAAAGGTGATTATGCCCAACTTCTTCCCGCGCTTGCGCCAGGTGTGCTGGCTGCTGCCTGCGCTCGCCTGCAGCGCCCTCCAGGCCGCTCCATTTGCTTATGTTCCCAATGAAAAATCTGGCACCTTGAGCGTGATCGACACGGCGACCGACCAGGTGGTGCGCCAGATTGCAGCCGGCAAGCGTCCGCGCGGCATCGCCGCCGACCCCACCGGGCGGCAGTTGTTTGTCACGGACGCCGCCAGTAGCGCCTTGCTGCTGATCGATAACGCTGGCGGCACGCCCGTGCGCACGGTGGCGCTGGGCAAGTCCCCAGAAGGTGTCAGCGCCTCGCAAGATGGTAGTCACGTGGCCGTGGCCGTCGAGGAAAACAATAGCGTGGCCTTGCTCGATGGCCATACCGGTACCTTGCTCGCCGATATCAAGGTACAGGGACGCAACCCGGAACATGCCGTCTTCAGCCCCGATGGGCGCTGGCTGCTGGTCAGCGCGGAAGAGGCCGAACAAGTCGATGTCATCGATGTGGCGCAGCGCCGCCAGGTGGCGTCCGTCGCCGTAGGATTGCGTCCGCGCGGCATCGGCTTCAGTCCGGACTCGGGCCGCGCCTACGTGGCGTGCGAATTGGTCAATGCCGTCTACGTCATCGACATGGCCGCGCGCAAGGCCATTGCCACCATTCCCGCTGGTAAGAATGCGAATGGCATCGTGGTCCATCCGGGTGGCAAGCAGGTGTATGTCTCGAATGGTATCGATGGCACGGTGATGGTGATCGACACGGCCAGCAACGAGGTCACGGCCACTATTCCCGTCGGCAAGCGCCCATGGAACATGGCCATCACGCCCGATGGCGCCAAGCTGTATGTGGCCAATGGCCGCTCGAACAGCGTTTCCGTCATCGACACGGCCAGCGCGCGCAAGGTGGCCGATATTGCTGTAGGGGAATTGCCATGGGGTGTGGTGATTCGTTGATTCCTTGGTGGGACAGAGCAGGTGTTCCAGTCTGGTACACCTGTTCCATTGTGCAGCGGCGCAGAGGAGATGCCGCAGGGCTGGCCCGGATTGGAACAGGATGACGCCGCCTTGTTCAAAACGCAAACAGACCCACGCCTTTCACCCAAGCCCGGTGCATGTGCTGAAAAGTGCACTGGTATTGATGTTACGCCCTTGTAACAGGGGTAAAAGCGGCTAAGTTTGTAGTGGGATGGCGAGCTGGCACGGCATTTGCGGAAGACTCCGTGTACTCACCCCATCTGTACCAGGACGTTTGATTTTAATTACAGCAATTCCATTCTAATTAACCCGATAGAGGACGACATGAATCTCGCAGACATCAGCAAGCTGGGCGTAGCCAATCCCTTCAAACAACGCTATGACAATTACATCGGCGGCAAATTCGTTGCCCCGGTAAAAGGTGAATACTTTCCTAACATCACGCCAATCACGGGCTTGCCATTTTGCGAAATCGCCCGTTCCACGGCGGAAGACGTCGAGCTGGCCTTGGACGCGGCCCATGCCGCCAAGGATGCCTGGGGCAAGACTTCGCCTGCCGAGCGCGCCAATATCCTGAACCGCATCGCCGACCGCATCGAACAGAACCTGAGCCTGATCGCCACGGCGGAAACCATCGACAACGGCAAGCCGATCCGCGAAACGATGAATGCCGACATTCCGCTGGCCATAGACCATTTCCGTTACTTTGCCGGCTGCATCCGCGCGCAGGAAGGTTCCGTCGCGCAAATCGATGCGGAAACCTATGCCTACCACTACCACGAGCCACTGGGCGTCGTGGGCCAGATCATCCCGTGGAATTTCCCGATTTTGATGGCCGTATGGAAACTGGCGCCGGCCCTGGCCGCCGGCAATTGCGTCGTGCTCAAACCGGCCGAGCAGACGCCGGCGTCCATTATGGTGTTGATCGAGCTGATCGGCGATTTGCTGCCGCCGGGCGTGCTGAACATCATCAACGGTTTCGGACTGGAAGCGGGCAAGCCGCTGGCCTCGAGCAAGCGCATCGCCAAGATCGCCTTCACGGGCGAAACGGGCACGGGCCGCTTGATCATGGGCTATGCCGCGCAAAACCTGATTCCCGTCACCCTGGAGCTGGGCGGCAAGTCGCCGAACATCTTCTTTGAAGACGTGATGGATGCCGACGATGAGTATTTCGACAAGTGCCTGGAAGGTTTTGCCATGTTCGCGCTGAACCAGGGCGAAGTGTGCACCTGCCCGTCGCGCGTGCTGATCCAGGAATCGATCTACGAAAAATTCATCGAACGCGCCCTGAAGCGCGTGGCCGCCATCAAGCAGGGCAACCCGCTCGATTCGTCCACCATGATCGGCGCGCAGGCGTCGCAGGAGCAGCTGGAGAAAATCCTGTCTTACCTTGACATCGGCCGTCAGGAAGGCGCTGAAGTGCTCGCCGGCGGCGAGCGCAACACGCAGGCGGGCGACCTGGAAGGCGGCTACTACGTGCGTCCGACCGTGTTCAAGGGCAACAACAAGATGCGCATCTTCCAGGAAGAGATTTTCGGGCCCGTCGTATCCGTCACCACTTTCAAGGATGAGGCCGACGCGCTGGCGATTGCCAACGATACCCTGTACGGCCTGGGCGCCGGCTTGTGGACGCGCGACGGTTCGCGCGCCTTCCGCATGGGACGCGCCATCCAGGCGGGCCGCGTGTGGACCAATTGCTACCACCTGTATCCGGCCCACGCCGCGTTCGGCGGCTACAAGCAATCTGGTATCGGCCGCGAAAACCACAAGATGATGCTCGATCACTACCAGCAAACGAAGAACTTGCTGGTGAGCTATAGCCCGAAAGCGCTGGGCTTCTTCTAAACCGGTACACGCGCCGCGCCTGTCTTCGGGCGCGGCGCGCAGAAAGGGATGCCATGAGTGCAGCAATTGCCCGGGTGGTCGCTACCGATGCGGCGCTGGAAATGATGGACAAGTTGCGCCAGCGTCACGGCCCGCTGATGTTTTTCCAGTCGGGCGGTTGCTGCGACGGCAGCGCGCCCATGTGCTATGCGCTGGGCGAGTTCGATGTCAGCGATACCGACATCTATCTCGGCAATTTGAATGGCACACCGTTCTACATGGGACTCGAGCAATTCGAGTACTGGGAGCATACCCAGTTGATTATCGATGTGGTTGATGGCAATGGCGGCATGTTTTCACTCGACAACGGCACGGGCAAGCGCTTTTTGACGCGCTCGCGCCTGTTCAGCGATGAAGAGTGCGCCTTGCTGCATGCCCAGCCGCATGAACACCGCAAGACTTGATACACACATACTAATAAAACAGAGGGAGATGATTGTGCAGAAAAACATCATGGGGATACTCATCGGTTTGAGTTTGGCATCGCTGGCCCAGGCGGCCGACGTGGGCAATGTCACCAATGCCATGCTCGACAGCACGGCGAAGAATCCGGCCAGCGTCCTGTCGTTCGGCATGGGCACGCAGGGCCAGCGCTATTCGCCGTTGACGCAGATCAATGACAAGACCGTGGCCAAGCTGGTGCCGGCCTGGTCGTTCTCGTTTGGCGGCGAAAAACAGCGTGGCCAGGAATCGCAGCCGCTGATTCACAACGGCAAGATGTTCGTTACGGCATCGTATTCGCGCATCTTTGCCGTCGACTTGAAAACGGGCGCCAAGCTGTGGAAATATGAGCATCGCTTGCCGGACGGCATCATGCCCTGCTGCGACGTGGTCAACCGCGGTGCGGCCCTGTACGGCAACCTGGTGATTTTCGGCACGCTCGACGCCTACCTCGTGGCGCTGGACCAGAACACGGGCAAGATCGTCTGGAAAGAGAAAGTCGACGATTATGCGGCTGGCTATTCGATGACGGCCGCGCCGCTGATCGCCGAAGGCTTGCTGCTGACGGGCGTGTCGGGGGGCGAATTCGGCATCGTCGGCCGGGTCGAAGCGCGTAACCCGATGACGGGCGACCTCGTGTGGAGCCGTCCGACGGTAGAGGGCCATATGGGCCACCGCTACGACAAAGATGGCAAGGCCATCGATAACGGCGTGTCAGGCACCGCGAACAAGACCTGGCCCGGCGACCTGTGGAAAACGGGCGGTGCCTCGACGTGGATGGGCGGCACCTACGATCCGCAAACCAAGCTTGCCTACTTTGGCACGGGCAACCCGGCGCCATGGAACAGCCACTTGCGCCCCGGCGACAATCTGTACTCGTCGTCCACCGTGGCGCTGGACGTGAAAACGGGTCAGATCAAGTGGGCGTATCAAAATACGCCGAACGATGCCTGGGATTTCGACGGCGCCAACGAATTCGTCACCTTCGACATGGATGGCAAGCGCTACGGCGGCAAGGCCGACCGCAACGGTTTCTTTTATGTGATCGACGCCAACACGGGCAAGCTGCAGAACGCCTTTCCGTTTGTGAAGAAAATCACCTGGGCCAGCAGCATCGACCTGAAGACGGGCCGGCCGAACTTCATCGCCGCCGGCCGCCCCGGCGACCCGACCAAGGGAGAAGAGGGCAAAAAGGGCACGACCGTGTTTGCCGCACCGGCTTTCCTCGGCGCCAAAAACCAGATGCCGATGGCGTACTCGCCGCAAACCAAGCTGTTCTATGTGCCGGCGAACGAATGGGGCATGGATATCTGGAACGAGCCGATCAGCTATAAGAAGGGCGGCGCCTTCCTCGGCGCCGGTTTCACCATCAAGCCCTTGTTTGACGACTACATCGGCGCCATGCGCGCCGTCGATCCGAAGACGGGCAAGATCGTCTGGGAAATCAAGAACAACGCGCCGCTGTGGGGCGGCGTGATGAGTACGGCCGGCAACCTGGTGTTCTACGGCACGCCGGAAGGCTTCCTGAAAGCCGTCGATGCGAAGACGGGCAAGGAGCTGTGGAAATTCCAGACGGGCTCGGGCGTCGTGGCGCCGCCCGTCACCTGGCAGGATGGCGACACGCAATATGTGGCCGTCGTATCCGGCTGGGGCGGCGCCGTGCCGCTGTGGGGCGGCGAAGTGGCGAAGAAGGTCAATTTCCTGGAACAGGGCGGTTCCGTGTGGGTCTTCAAGCTGGCGTCGAAGTAACGGGGTGAAGCGCCCGGGCCACACGGATGGGTGTCTCCCTGTCCGCCGGGTGTTTTCTTTTTGCTGACGGCCCAGGCCGTCAGTTTTTTGTTTACCTGGATGGCCGATACGCATACTTGCGGTCAAAAAATGAACACCGTCAGTGGCGATTGATCCGCCGCTGCACACGTTCAATACGCTTTTTCTCTTTCTTCCTCTGGACCGCTCTGGGCACGCTTATTGCCAAAGCTTGAGGTACATCAATCACTGGTGTGCACACTAAAAACAGAGAAGAAAGAGGAGAAGAAATGAACACATGGATCAAGCTGGGGAGCCTCGGTGTCATGACAATCGCAGTGGTGGGCCAGGCGCAAGCCGTCGATATCAAGGCTGGCGACTGGACCGTGTCGGTGGGTGGCATCGTCAACGCCTATTACACGCAAGTATCGTGTTCGGGCGATGCGGTGGGCGGGCTGGCGCTGGGCGGCCAGGCGCTCGGTTGCGGCGGCGAAAAGGACCGCACCACCATCGGCAACGGCTTGCTGCCCAACGGCTTGATCACCTCGGCGAGCTCGCGGCTGGGCGAGTACGACGTGAAAGCCTTGATCGGCATCTACAACTCGACGGCCACGGACAGCGCCATCAGCCAGAACAGCGTGGTCGACGTGCGCCAGGCTTTCTTCACGTTTGGTAATGAGCAGATGGGCACGTTCAAGCTGGGCCGCGACTACGGCATCTTCGGCGCGAACGCAATCCTGTCCGACATGACCTTGCTGGGCTCGGGCGCGCCGGTGCAGGCGACGCAGCGGGGCCGCGTGACCCTGGGCCATATCGGCGCCGGCTATACCTATTTGGGCAACTATGGCCAGATCATGTATAGCTCGCCGAAGTCGGGCGGCATTGGCGTCGATGTGGCGCTGGTCAGTCCCGTCTCCGATACGCCCATCGTGGCAGGCTCGACCTATTCTTCGAAGTCGAGTCCGCAAGTGCAGGCGCAGCTGACGTATGCGCAGGAAGGCTTGAAAGCCTGGCTCGGCGTGAAGTCGCAAAAATTCACCTCGAAAACGCCGGGTGTCGATGACTTGACCATGCGCGGCGTGGAAGTGGGCGGCTCGTACCAGATGGGCCCGGCTGGCGTACTGGTCAACTTCCAGGGTGGCAAGGGGCTGGGCATCTTGTCCGATGCGGACCAGGGCGATACCAAGTCGAAGAACTGGCTGTTGCAAGGCACGTATAAAACGACGGACAAGCTGAAGCTGGGCTTGTCATACGGCATCAGCAAGAACGACGACAACACGGCCGGCACGGGCGGCTTGCAGTCGAACGCCAACCTGACCCTGGGCGCGTACTACTCGCTCAACAGCGCGATCACCCTGGTGGGCGAGCTGGGCCAGACGCGTTCGAAAGGTTTTGCCGGCGGCGAAGCGAAGATGAATGGCGTGTCCCTGGGCGGCATTATTTTCTTCTAACTCAACAACGCGGCGCCTTGCGACAGGGCGCCGCACGGAGCACCATGCATGCGGATAATGCGCTTGTTCATAGCTTGCTGGCTATTCCTGTTTATCCTGGGGCAGGCGTGGGCTGGTGTGCTCACCAAGGCCGAACTGGCGCGGCGCTTTCCTGCCCCCATCGTCGTGGGCGGCAAGGAAACCGATTTGCCCGTCTGGCCCTTGTTCCGCCAAAACGCCACGGCGACCGAACTGGTCGGCTACGTTTTTGAATCGCTGGACCTGGCGCCCATTCCCGGCTTTTCCGGCGTGCCCGTCAATCTGCTGATCGCCATCGATCCGAAAGGCAGTTTTCTCGACGTCGCCGTGCTGTCGCAGCACGAGCCCGTGTTTCTTGACGGCCTCGGTGAAGCGCCCCTGTTTCAGTTCGTCAAACAGTACCAGGGCTTGTCGCTGAAACAGAATATCGCCATCGATGCCAGGGCGAAACGCGCGCCGGACGCCACGCATGCCGATATCGATGGCGTGTCGAAGGCCACGGCTTCCGTGCGCATCATCAACCAGAGCGTGCTGGCCTCGGCCTTGAAAGTATCGCGCAAAAAACTCGGCTTCGCGCAAGGCCGCGACCCCGACCAGATCGCCCGCATCCGCATGGACGTGTTCGAGAAACGCAGCGTGGCGCAGATGCTCGAACAGGGCTTGATCCAGCATGTGCGCTTGAGCAACAAGGACGTGGAAGCCTTGTTTGCGGGGAGTCCCGGTGCCGGACTCGAACCGGAAGCCGCGCGCGATCCGGACGGCGTGTTCATCGACCTGTACCTGGCGTATGTATCCGTTCCCACGGTGGGGCGCAATTTGTTGACGGAAGGCAGCTGGAACAAATTGCGCAACCGGCTTGACGAAGGCGACCACGCCATCCTTATCATGTCGCACGGGCGCTACAGCGTGCTGGGCGACGATTTCGTGCGCGGCACCGTCCCCGACCGGCTGTTGCTGAAGCAGGATGGCTTGCCCATCGACATGCGCGACCTGGACATGGAGTTGAGCTTGTCCGATACGGCGTCACTGCCGACGGAAAATATCGCCGCACTGCGCATCATCAGCCAGGCGGGGCTCGATGCGGCCAGCCCGCTGGCGTTCACGCTGCCGATCACGCGCAACAAAGGCATCGTGTATCCGGAGCGCATTGCCCGCAACGTCGATGTCAGCTACCGTCTGCCGGCCGATTTTTATACGGCGCCGCAAGGCGACGATGCCACGTGGCGCGGCACGTGGAAGAACCGCAAGGCTGAGTTGCTGCTTTTGGTGGCCGGGCTGGCGCTGCTGGCCGGCGCATTGGCGTGGCAGAAACGCCTGGTACGCGATGGCCGCCAATTTGCGTGGTTTCGCCGCCTGTTCCTGGTGTTTACCATTGGCTTCATCGGCTATTACGCGCAGGGGCAGCTGTCGATCGTCAATATCACCGGCGTCATCCAGGCGCTGCTGGCGGGGCGCAGCCTGGGCTTTTTCCTGTTCGATCCGATGACGGTGATTCTGTGGGCGTTCGTGCTGCTCAGTCTGCTTGTCTGGGGACGGGGCACGTTTTGCGGCTGGCTGTGCCCGTTTGGCGCGCTGCAGGAATTCACGGGCAAGCTGGGCCAGTGGCTGCACTTGCCTCAGTGGAAGATCAAGTCGCGCCTCGACGGGCGCTTGAAATGGATCAAGTATGGCTTGCTGGCGGCCATTCTCGGCAGCAGCCTGTTTTCCAGCCAGATCACGGACAAGCTGGTCGAGCTGGAACCGTTCAAGACGGCCATCACCCTGAATTTCGTGCGCGCCTGGCCGTTTGTTGCGTATGCCGTGGGTTTGCTGCTGCTCAGCAGCGTTTCCTATAAATTCTTTTGCCGCTATCTGTGTCCATTCGGTGCGGCGCTGGCGCTGCTGGGGCGCTTTCGTTTGTTCAACTGGATTCCCCGCCGCAAGGAATGCGGCACGCCGTGCCAGACTTGCCGCCACCGTTGCGAACATCACGCCATCGCGCCAAGCGGGAAAGTCGATTACGGCGAATGTTTCCAGTGCATGGATTGCGTGGTGATTTACGCCAGCGATGAAAAATGCGCGCCCTTGATGCTGGAAATCAAGCGTGCCCGCACGATACCCATTGTCCGGGCCACGGCAGAGGAGAGCAGCAATGCAGCGTAGAACCTTTATATCCGCAGCGATAGGCAGCGTGGCCGGCATGGCGGGCTTGTCTTTGCCGGGCAGCATGGCGCGCGGCACAGCCACGGCGTCCGGCGTGCGCCCTTATCAAGGTGCCGCGTTGGCGTTTGGCACGACGATCGCCGTCACCGTGTTGCACCACGATCAGCGCCAGGCTGAGCTGGCCATCGAGGATGCCTTGCACGCAGCCAGGAATATCGACCGCCTGATGAGCATTTACAGTCCCGCCAGCCAAGTCTTCCAGCTGAACCGTGACGGTCGCCTGGCCCGGCCGGACCCCCATCTGCTGGTCGTGCTGGCGCAGGCGCAAACCTTGTCGCAATGGAGCGATGGTGCGTTTGATATCACTGTGCAACCCTTATGGCAGCTGTTTCACGCGGCGGCAGACCAGGCCGGCTTGCCTGCGGAAGCATTGCGGCGCGAAGCGCAGGCGCGGGTCGGCTGGCGGCAACTGGCGTGGGACAAACGCGAAGTGCGTTTCCTGCAGCCCGGCATGGCGCTGACCTTGAATGGCCTGGCGCAAGGTTACGCGGCGGACATCGCGCTGGCGGCCGTGCAGGCGCGCGGCATACGGCACGCGCTGCTGGACACGGGCGAATTCGTTGCGCGCGGGCAGCGTTCCGTGCGCCGCCCGTGGACCTTGGGCATCCAGGACCCGCGCGATGCAGAAATCCTGGCGGCCACCTTGAAAGTGGAAGGGCGCAGCGTGGCCACGTCGGGCGACTACGAGTGCACGTTCACGCCCGACTTCGTGCATCACCACATCTTCGACCCTTCGAAGGGCGATTCGCCGCGCGAACTGGCCAGCGTGACCGTGCTGGCGCCCACGGGCTTGCTGGCCGATGGTTTGTCGACGACCTTCATGGTGACAGGCGCGGCGCGCGCGCATGCCATGGCCGCGCGCATGGAGGGCGTTGACCTGATGACCATCGACAAGCGGGGCCGGCGCGAAATGTCGCCCGGCTTTTCCCGTCTGCCCTAGGCTATTTCAGATGCGGCACCTTGCGATAGATCGTGTTGCGCGACACGCCCAGGGCCCGCGCCGTGGCCGAGACGTTGCCGCCGTGGGCATCGAGCGACTTGAGGATCACGCTTTGCTCCATCTCTTCCAGATTGGCGCCGGCCGCTATCATGCGGTCCGTGCTGGCGCTGGCGGCAGTTGCTTGCGTCATTTCAATATCGTCGAGGAAATCATCGGGCATGTGGCGCAAACAGATTTCATGCTCGTCGCCTGCCATGACGATGGCCGTGCGCAACAGATTGGTCAGCTGGCGGAAATTGCCCGGCCATTTATGCTGGTGGAACAGGCGCAGGATGTCCGGCGCCACCGTGTAGCGCGTATCGGGCGCTTCCGTCGCGAGGATTTTTTTTACGACCGTATCGAGGTCCGTGCGCTCGCGCAGCGGCGGCAGTTTGACCACCAGGCCATTCAGGCGGTAATACAGGTCTTCGCGGAACAGCCCCTTGGCCATGCGTTCGCGCAAGTTGTGATTCGTGGCGCAAATGAGTTCCACATTGACGGTGATCGATTTGCTGCTGCCCAGCGGGGTGACCATGCGTTCCTGCAACACGCGCAACAGGCGCGCCTGCAAACCAAACGGCATGTCGCCGATTTCATCGAGGAACAGGGTGCCGCCGTTGGCTTGCAGGATCTTGCCGATCGCCCCTTTCTTGCGCGCGCCCGTGAATGCTCCGTCTTCGTAGCCGAACAGTTCGGATTCGATCAGGGTTTCCGGGATGGACGCACAATTGACGGCAATAAACGGTCCCATGGCCCGTGGCGAGTCGTTGTGGATGGCTTGCGCCAGCAATTCCTTGCCGGTGCCTGTTTCGCCCATGACGAGGATGGGGATATCGCGTCCCAGTACCTTGTTGACCTTTTCGATCACCAGTTCCAGTTGCGGATCGCCCGTGCGCAGGTAGCGCAGGCCGGACAGGCGGCGCGCCGCATTGGCCGCATGGCTGGCCGGCGCGGGGATCGCTGCCGGTACCGCGTTGATATCGCTGTGATCGGTGCTGGCGGTGAACCCGTGCTGGAACACGCTATTAGACAGGCGCAACTGCGCGCGCCCGTACACGCGCACGCCGCTGTGCATGCACAGATTCAGCAAACCGGGCGAGGCCGTGCGGTAATGGTCGTACAGGGCGGAAACGGGCAGGCCGAACAGGGAACTGAACGTGTGCGATTGCAGCGCGGCAAATGACAGGCCCAGCTGGAACAAGCCATTCTTGTTGGCCGATAAGAACCGGCCGCCCGGTGTGAACGAGGCAATGCCTTCCATCAAGGTGCCGATGAATTCGGGACGCGCGTGGAAGTGCACGGTGATGGCGTCTTCGAAGGTGGCGGAAAACAACTGATTTTCGATCATCAGCGCCGACATGCGCACGAGGGCCATCGTATGCTTGTGGAAACTGCGCTGGTCGCTGGAGACGTCCAGCACGCCGATGACGTTGCCCCGGTGGTCGGTGATCGGGGCCGCGGAGCACGTGAGGAAATGATTGGCGGCAAGGTAATGCTGGTCCGCATGGACCAACGTCGGTACTTTTTCCGTAATGGCCGTGCCGATGGCATTCGTGCCGCGGCTTTGTTCCGACCATGCCACGCCCGGCTGCAAGGCGACGCGGTTGGCTTTCTCCAGGAAATCATCGTCGCCCAGCGAATGCACGATGACGCCATTGGCATCCGTCAAGATCACCATATTGTGCGTGTTGACGATTTGCTGGTACAGGGTTTCCATCGCGGGCAGCGCGTGCGTGTGCAGCAAGCGGTTTTGCTCGATCAGCAAGGACAGGTCGGATTTGCCGGCCGGCGTAAAGTCGGGCGTGGCTGTGGGCGACAGGCCAAAGGCGACCGAGCGCTGATGGGACGTTTCAATGATGACGGGAACGTTGTCCTGTCCTGCCGGTGTGATGTTCGCGTCCGCGATGGACGAAAACGGTGCGCTACGGTAAGTAGCTGACGGTTGATACATGATCTCGTTGCCTCCGTTGGGCCCTGTATTGCGGCGCTCTTTTGAATATCGAGAGTGTTCCATAATGTAGCACCTGTCACAGATGGGAGCAAAGCAAAGCGAACCGGGCTATCCCCAGTGTTGCTGCCAGGCCCAGAGTTGCTCTCATCAGTGGGCAGTGCATATGCCTGTATAAGCAAGTGCGGTGCCAGGGACCGTTTCGCAGGGCGGAAAAATAGCGCTTGCAGCGGGCGCGGGGCAGGGCTATAATTCGCCCCCTCGCTGAACGACGCATGCAAATGCCGAGTACGGTGAGAAAAAGAAGGAGTTGACGGATGTAGTGAAATGCTTCATACTCTTCCTTCTTTGCAGCTGACAAACACAACGCTTTGTCGATAGCGCGAGAGTGGCAAATAAGCAGTACCGAATACCGTTCTTTAACAAT
>NZ_JACYMG010000024.1:0-10382 GCF_020858035.1 Janthinobacterium sp. EB271-G4-3-2
CCCGAGGTATTGCTGCCGGCGCCGGCGCGCAGGTAGCCGTGGAAGCCTTCGGAATCGGATGGATACATGGGGTCGGCCATGGCGGAAGCGCTGGCGATGGCCAGGAGCAGGGCAGGTAAAGTTTTCAATGCAGTGCGATTCATGCGGTCTCCAGAAGAATGTTGGTGGTAGCGGTGGCGCCTCGGAAGGTGGTCACCCGCACACGGTCTAATGCCGAAAACCAAGTCTAGCAGCGCTTTTTTGACCACCCTGATACAAAACGTGCAAGTACTGATACTTTCTTTCAGAGTGTTGTTTTTGCTACATATCGATACTCTTGCGCATGATGGGCTTGCAAAAGAGTATCGAATTGCGGTTTTGGAGTATCAGAAAGTATCAAAGTCCGGTGCTACATTGTGGTCGTGGTGCCAAGTAATCGGGCATTGCCAACGACAAAAAACACTGGAGACACACAATGAAACGTTCCGCCATTGCCGCGCTGATCGCCGGCTGCCTCAGCTCGTCCGCTTTTGCCGCCACCGACCTGGTCATCGCCACCGTCAACAACGGCCACATGATCGAAATGCAAAAGCTCAGCAAGTTCTTCGAGCAGGCCAATCCCGACATCAAGCTCAAATGGGTGACCCTGGAAGAGGGCGTCTTGCGCCAGCGCATGACCACCGATATCGCCACCAAGGGCGGCCAGTTCGACGTGATGACCATCGGCCTGTATGAAACGCCCATCTGGGGCAAGAAAAACTGGCTGATTCCCATCAAGCCGGATGCCAAATACGATATCGACGACTTGCTGCCCGCCATCCGCGAAGGCCTGTCCGGCGACGGCAAGCTGTACGCGTCGCCGTTTTATGGCGAAAGCTCGATGATCATGTACCGCAGCGACCTGGTGAAAAAAGCGGGCGTGACGATCGAGGACCGCCCGTCCTGGAACCAGTTGCGCGACGTGGCGGCCAAGCTGCACGATCCGGCCAACGGCGTGTACGGCATCTGCCTGCGCGGCAAGCCGGGCTGGGGCGACAACATGGCGCTGATCACCACCATGGCCAATTCCTACGGCGGCCAGCTGTTCGACATGCAATGGAAGCCGCAATTTACCAGCAAGTCGTGGAAGGACGCGGTCACCATGTATGTCGACCTGATGAAGAAATACGGCCCGCCGGGTGCGGCCGCCAACAGCTTCAATGAAAACCTGGCCCTGTTCAACCAGGGCAAGTGCGGCATCTGGATCGACGCGACGATCGCCGCCTCGTTCATCACGGACCCCAAGCAAAGCAAGGTGGCCGACAAGGTGGCGTTTGCCCAGTCGCCCGTCGGCGTGACGGAGCGGGGCGCCAACTGGCTGTGGATCTGGTCGCTGGCGATTCCAGCCAGCTCGAAGCACCCGAATGAAGCGCAGCGCTTCATCAACTGGGCCACCTCGCCCGATTACGTGAAACTGGTGGCCAAAGAAACGAGCTGGGCCAACGTGCCGACGGGCACGCGCAAGTCGACGTATGCGAGCCCCGAGTTCCAGAAAGTGGCGAAATTTGCCGCCGCCGAAGGCAAGGCCCTGGCCACCACGCGCGCCGTGCAAAGCACCTTGCCGCCATCGCCATATGTAGGCGTGCAATTCGCATCGATTCCCGAATTCCAGGTAATCGGCGTGGCCGCCGGCCAGCAGATGGCGGCGGCATTGCTGGGCAAGGTGACGGTGGACCAGGCGCTGGAGTTGTCGCAGCAGACGGCTGAGCGTGAGATGCGCAAGGGTGGGTATTACAAGTAGGCCTGCTGCATAGTTTGCGTACCCCAATAGCGTAAAGCCGGGGTCAGACCCGACGGGTCTGACCCCAGATTTCTGCTAGCGATTGTTGTCCATTGCCTCAAGAGAACCCTATGAAACGCTTTATTCCCCGGACTTTGCTGACGCCGGCCGTGGTCGCCGTCTCCGTCATTTCCGTGATCCCGCTGCTGATCACCCTGTATTACGCGTTCGTGCGCTATTCCATGCTCGATCCGAGCGGCCATCCTTTCCATGGCCTCGCCAATTTCCACTTTTTCTTTACCGATGCCTCGTTCCTGCCGGCCTTGCAGAACACGTTCACCCTGCTGTTTTCCGTCATGCTGGTCACGGTGGTGCTGGGCACGGCGCTGGGGCTGCTGATCAATGAAGCGTTCCCGGGGCGCGCCATCGTGCGCGTGCTCCTGATTTCGCCTTTCCTCATCATGCCGGCCGTGAATGCCCTGATGTGGAAGAACATGCTGCTCAATCCGATCTACGGCCTGTTCGCGCAGATCAGTCTGTTCTTTGGCGCCACGCCCGTCGACTGGCTGTCGGCGCATCCCCTGTTTTCCATCATCATGATGGTCTCGTGGCAATGGCTGCCGTTTGCCTGCCTGATCTTCATGACGGCCCTGCAATCGATGGACCGCGAGCAGCTGGAAGCGGCGCGCATGGATGGCGCCAGCTATCTGCAGCAGTTGCGCTACCTCTACATTCCCCACCTGGGCCGCGCCGTCTCGGTGGTGCTGATGATCGAAATGATTTTCCTGCTGTCAATTTTTGCGGAAATCTTTACCACGACGGGCGGCGGTCCCGGCTTCGACACGACCACCATCACCTTCATGATCTATCAGCAGGCGCTGCTGTCATATGACGTGGGAGCGGCCTCGGCAGGCGCCCTGTTCGCCGTGCTCATCGCCAACATCGCCGCCTTCTTCCTGATGCGCGTCATCGGCAAGAATCTGTCGAAATAAGGAGACCTTGATGCATAGCAAACTCAATTTGTATGGGCGCACGGCCGCCGCCTGGCTGTTCGCGCTGCTGCTGTTCTTTCCCATCTTCTGGCTGGGCCTGATGGCCTTCAAGACGGAAGGGCAAGCCATTGCCACGCCGCCGCTGCTGTTCTTCACGCCGACCCTCGACAGTTTCCGCGAAGTGCTGGCGCGCGACAATTACTTCGGCTACGCGTGGAACTCGCTGTTTACCAGCGTGCTGTCGACGGCCATCGGCCTCTTGATCGCCATTCCGGCCGCCTATTCGATGGCGTTCTTTCCCACGGGCGGCACCATCGGCTTGCTGAAATTCATGCTCAGCTCGCGCTACATGCCCGGCGTGGGCGCGCTGATGCCCATCTATATCTGCTACCAGTACTTCGGCCTGCTCGATACGCGCATCGGCCTGACCATCATGTTCATGCTGATGAATTTGCCCATCATGATCTGGCTGCTGTACACGAGCATGAAGGAGCTGCCGCGCGAAATTCTGGAAGCGTCGCGCATGGACGGCGCCACCGTGTGGGACGAATTCCGCCACGTCGTGCTGCCCCTGTCCGTGGGCGGCATCGCTTCCACGGCGCTGGTCTGCATGGTGTGGTCGTGGAATGAATCGTTCTGGTCGCTGAACCTGGGCGCGTCCAACGCGGGCACCCTGGCCTGGCTCATCGCTTCGTATTCCAGTCCGGAAGGCCTGTTCTGGGCAAAATTGTCGGCCGCGTCGCTGATGGCCATCGCGCCCATCATGGCGCTGGGCTGGTTCTGCCAGAAACAATTGGTCCAAGGTATGACTTTCGGCGCCGTCAAATAATCGATGCCTCCATAAACCTACTGCGCGGCCCAATTTCGGCTCTCCGTTGCTCACTGTGCATCCGCACAGCTCCGCTACTCAAACCGAACTTGAACCGCTCGCTACGGTTTCTGAAAGCATCGAAAAACAAATCAGAATTGAGAAAAATCATGGCTTACCTTCAACTGAGCAATATCGAAAAATTCTTTGGCGAGCACCGCGCCATCAAGGGCATCGACTTGGAAATTAAACAGGGTGAGTTCGTCGTCTTCGTCGGGCCGTCCGGCTGCGGCAAGTCCACCCTGCTGCGCCTGATCGCGGGCCTGGAGCCGATCGACGGCGGCAAGCTGTCGCTCGACGGGCGCGACATCACGGCCTTGCCGTCGTCCAAGCGCGACCTGGCGATGGTCTTTCAATCGTATGCGCTGTATCCGCACATGACGGTGTTCCAGAACATGTCGTTCGCGCTGAAACTGGCCGGCGTCGATCCCGCTATCATCCGCGAGAAAGTCGACAAGGCGGCCGCCATCCTCGACCTGGGGAAATACCTGGAGCGCACGCCCAAAGAATTGTCGGGCGGCCAGCGCCAACGTGTGGCCATCGGCCGCGCCATCGTGCGCGACCCGAAAGTGTTTTTGTTCGACGAACCGCTGTCGAACCTCGATGCGGCCCTGCGCGTGCAGACGCGCATCGAGATCGCCAAGCTGCACCGCGAACTGGGCGCCACCACGATTTATGTGACCCACGACCAGGTCGAGGCGATGACCCTGGCCGACCGTGTCGTGGTGTTGCGCGACGGGCAGATCGAGCAGCATGGCTCGCCATTGGAACTGTATGACCGTCCCGCCAACCGCTTTGTCGCCCAGTTCATCGGCACGCCCAGCATGAACGTGGTGCCGGCCGATGCGGCGCCGCAGCTGCTGGCGCAAGCGGGCAGCGCGGCGCAGGCGGACGGTTTTGTCGGCATCCGCCCCGAGCACGTGCACCTGGGCGCGGCGCAGCCGGGCAGCGTGCCCGTCACCGTCGACCTGGTGGAGTCGCTGGGCGTGGAAACCCTGACCTATGTGCGCTTGCCGAACAATGTGCAGGTGGTCTCGCGCGGCGCCGAGCGCAGCAGCCTGCAGCCGGGCCAGCAGACGCATCTGACGTTCGAGCCGGGCTTCGTCCATTATTTTGACCGCGCCGGCAAGACCTATGCCGCCGCCAAGGGAGTTTGAAATGAGCGCCATTGAACTGAAACAGGCGAATCTGGCCAAGCTGCCAGGGAACGTGGTCGTGCCCGCGTACGTGCGCGAGACGCTCGTGCCCAGCATCGTGCATATCGGCGTGGGCGGTTTTTTCCGCGCCCACCAGGCCGTCTACCTCGACGATTTGCTGGCCTTGCCCGGCAACGTGGAATGGGGATATTGCGGCGTGGGCTTGCTGGCGATTGATGCGGCCATGCGCGACGCCATGCGTGCGCAGGATGGCTTGTACACGGTGGTCGAGCGCAGCGCGGCCGGCGATCGCGCGCGCGTCATCGGCTGCATCGGCGAATACCTGTATGCGCCCGACGACCCGCAAGCCGTGCTGGAAAAGCTGGCCGACCCCGGCACGCGCATCGTCGCGCTGACCATCACCGAGGGCGGCTACTATGTGAACCAGGGCACGGGCGAATTCGATGCGCAACACCCCGACATCGCGCATGAACTGGCGCACCCGCAGGCGCCGCGCTGCTCGTTCGGCTACCTCGCCACCGCGCTGGCCCTGCGCCACCAGCGGGGACTGCCGCCATTTACCATCATGTCCTGCGATAACCTGCAAAACAATGGCGACGTGACGCGCAAGATGCTGCTGGCCTTTGTCGCCCTGCGCGACCTTGAGCTGGCGCGCTGGCTGGCCAGTGATGGCAGCTTCCCGAACAGCATGGTCGACCGCATCACGCCGGCCACCACCGATGAACACCGGGCGCTCGTGCGCGACAGCTTCGGTATCATCGACGCCTGGCCCGTCGTGTGCGAACCGTTCCGCCAGTGGGTCATCGAAGACGAGTTCCCGCAGGGCCGGCCGGCCTGGGAAAAGGTGGGCGCGCAGATGACGCACGACGTGCTGCCGTATGAAAAGATGAAGCTGCGCCTCTTGAATGCCAGCCACCAGGCCCTGTGCTACATCGGCATGCAGCTCGGTTACACGTTTGCGCACGAAGCGATGAACGATCCTGGCATCCGTGCGCTCGTGCGGCGCATGATGGATGACGAGGTCACGCCATTGCTGGATGAAGTGGAAGGCATCGACCTGGCCCGCTATAAAGATACCCTGATCGAGCGCTTCTCGAATCCGGCCGTGCGCGACCAGCTGGCGCGCATCGGCACGGAGGGTTCCGCGCGCATCCCGAAATTCGTGCTGCCGTCCGTGCGCGAAGCGCTGGCGCAGGGCGGCGCCTTCAAGCTGCTGGCGTTTACCGTGGCGTGCTGGTTCCGCTACCTGGAAGGCCACGACGAGCAGGGATGCGAGATGCCCTTGAACGACCCGTATGCGGTGCGCCTGCGCGTGCTGGCGCTGCAGGGCGGGGCGGACGCTGCGGCGCTGCTGTCGTTGCGCGAACTGTTCGGCGACTTGAGCGACACGCCAGCGTTCACGCAGGCGGTGGCGCAAGCGCTGGCCAGCCTGTATGGGCTGGGCGCGCGCGCGGCGCTGGAACAGATCGTGGCTTGACGGGGAGGGCGCGCCATGCCACGCAAAGCCGACGCTTGCTTGCCGCAGATGGAGCTGGAACAGCAGCGCGACGCCACGCCCGGCTTCGAGCCGAAAGGCAGTTTCGGCTTCATCCGCTACCTCGAGCACGGCTTTCCGAATGCGCTGGTGCGCTGGCATTACCACGACGAGTACGAACTGCACCTGATCGTCGAGAGCAGCGGCAAGGTCTTCGTCGGCGACTACATCGGCCAGTTTACGCCTGGCCACCTGGTGCTGACGGGACCGCGCGTGCCGCACAACTGGGTCTCGCTCGGCACGCCGCCCGAAGGCGTGGTCTTGCGCGACATGGTGGTCCAGTTTTCGCATGCGCCGCTGGCGTCGATGGCCGCCACCATTCCCGAGCTGAAGGATATTTTTCCGTTGCTGCAGCGCGCCTTGCATGGCGTGGAATTCTTTGGCGTCAGCGAACAGTCGCTGCGGCGCTTCCGGCGCATCCGCGACAGCAGCGGCCTGCCGCGCTTCATCGAATTTTTGACCTTGCTGGGCGAGCTGGCGCAGACCAGCAACTACCAGCTGCTGTCGACGGTGCCGATGCAGTCGAGCGACGACGACGTGGCGCTGGCGCGCATCAGTTCCGCCATCAACTTCATCGTGCACAATTACAGCAGCCAGTTCTCGCTGAAGCAGCTGGCCGAGCAGGTGGACATGCCCGAGCGGACCTTTTCGCGCTTCTTTCGCCACGCCACGGGCAACAGCTTCACGGACTTCGTCAACCGCCTGCGCATCAACAAGGCGTGCCAGCTGCTGATGGAGACGGAGCGCTATGTCAGCAACATCTGCTACGAGGCGGGATTCAATAACGTGGCCAATTTCAACCGGCGCTTCCTGGAATTGAAGGGCATGACGCCGAAGGAATTTCGCCAGCAGGCGCTGGGCCGCTTTGGCGAGTGACGCTTTTTGAGGTACATTGGATGGCACAGGCGGGGACAGCCTGGGAGAGACGAGCATGGAATACCGATGGCAGAAGGACGGCGAGCGCAAGGCGCCCGAACTGGAACGCGAAAGCTACGACGGCATCATCAATTACCTGGAACACGGCTATCCCAGCTCGCGCGTGCGCTGGCATTGCCATGAAGAGTATGAGCTGCACCTGATCGTCGCCACCAGCGGGCGCTTGTTCGTGGGCGATTATATCGGCGAGTTCTCGCCCGGCCACCTGGTGCTGACGGGGCCGCGCTTGCCGCACAACTGGATATCCAACGTCATGCCGGAAGGCGGCGTGGCCCTGCGCGACATGATCGTGCAATTCGCCCACGCGCCGCTGGCCGGCGCCGCGCGCGTCATTCCCGAATTGCGCGAGCTGCTGCCGCTGCTCGAGCGCTCCAGCTATGGCGTGGAGTTTTTCGACATGGGCCACGAGGCCGAACAGCATCTGGCGCGCATCCGCGCCACGCACGGCGCCGAGCGCTTCGCCGAATTCGTGCAATTAATGAGCAAGCTGGCGCGCACGGCCAACTATCGCTTGCTGTCGAGCGCCTCCCTGCGTTCCTACGACGATGACGCCACCCTGGCCAAGGTCAATTCCGTCCTCAACTACATCACGGACAATTACCGCGAGCCGATTTCGGCGGAAATGCTGGCCGAGCAGGTGGGCATGTCGCTGAGTAAATTCTCGCGCTTCTTCCGCAAGGCGACGGGCAACAGCTTCACGGATTTCATGAACCGCCTGCGCATCAACAAGGCTTGCCAGCTGCTGATGGACACGGATCAATACGTATCGAATGTCTGCTACGACGTGGGTTTCCAGAACGTGGCCAACTTCAACCGGCGCTTTTTGCAGGTGAAGGGCGTCACGCCCAAGGAATTCCGGCGCCAGGCCGATGGGCGCTTTGGCGGCATCGGCGGGCCTGTTGCGGATACGCCACCACCGTAATGCCTGTCATGGGCTTGTCACTTTGAACAGTTATCCTCCACGGCTTCAACCCCACCCTAGCCGAGGAATGCATGAAGACTGCCGTAACGTCCACCCCGAAACTGACCCTGCTGGCCATCGCCGCCGGCCTGGCCCTGGCCGCCTGTGGCGGCAGCGACAGCCACAATGAGCAGGCCAAGCCCGTGGCGCAGACGGGCGTGTTCCTCGACGGCGCGGTGGAAGGACTCGATTACGTGGCTGGCAGCGCGGCCAAGGCCAGCACCAATGCCAAGGGCGAGTTCATTTGCAACCCGGGCGACACGGTAGCCTTCAGCGTGGGCGGCCTGGCCCTGGGCTCAGCCCCATGCGGCGCCGTCGTCACGCCGCTGGCACTGGCCGCCAGCACCAACGTGGCGGACGACAAGGTCGTCAACCGCCTGCTGGCGCTGCAACTGCTCGATGAAGACAGCGATCCGTCGAACGGCATCAAGCTGACGGCGGAAGTGAAGGCCGCGCTGGCCGGCAAGACCCTGGACTTTGCCGCCGTCCCGGCCGTCTTCAACGCGGCCCTGTCCGCGCATCTGGCGGCCGTGGGCGCAAAATTTGCCGGCCGCACGGTCGATGCGGAACGCCGCGCCCTCGCGCGCGAGCATTTCGAAGATACCCTGGCCTCGAAAGCGGGCGCGCCCGTCAACGAGGCGCTGACTCAAGCCAACCCGGTCGGCGAAGTCAAAGTGACGGTGACGCGCTACCAGATCCAGGCGGACAGCAAGTTCTACGTGCCGTACGAAGGCGCGAACGCCAAGATCAAGGGCGAATTCCCGAACGGCTTTTTGCCATCGTACGGCTCGGGCCTGGCCTACAAGGGCAAGAACGCCAACGGCGACCTGGAATTCTATGGCTTGACGGACCGCGGCCCGAACGGCGACGGCCCGCTGGTGCCAGATCCATCGGGCAAGGGCACGATCGGCAGCAAGATCTTCCCGTCACCGAGCTTCACCCCCTCGTTCGGCGTACTCACGGTGGGCAAGAACGGCGCCGTCCTGAGTTCGTCGACGCCGATCAAGGTGTCGGCCACCGTCAACAGCTCGGGCTTGCCCGTGCCAGTGGGCGCCGTCGGCAATTCGGCCGAGATTCCCGTCATGGATGCGATGAAATTCGACGCGGCTGGCAAGGCCGTCTTCAATGCGGGCGGTCTCGATTCGGAGTCCATCGTCGTCGATGCCAAGCGCAACGCGCTGTGGGTGTCCGACGAATACGGCCCGTTCATCGTCAAGATCGATGCGGCCACCGGCATCATCCAGGCCAAGTACGAGCCGGGCAAGGGCTTGCCGGCGCTGTTCGCCAAGCGCCGCGCCAACCGCGGCATGGAAGGCATGACCCTGGACACGAGCAACGACAAGCTGTACGCGTTCCTGCAAAGCCCCCTGTCCGACGGTACTGCGCCGTATTCGGTGACGAAAAAGAATGAACAGGTCGAGCGCTTCGCCCGCTTCACGCGCTGGATCGAATTCGATCCGGTGACGGGCAGCAGCGGCAAGATGTATGCGTATCCGCTCAATGCGGCCGACTACCAGGATGGCCGCACGGGCAACGCCAAGCTGGGCGACATGGTGGCGCTGGGCGGCGGCAAGTTCCTCGTCATTGAGCAGGGCGCCGCTCCGTCGGGCAAGGTGTTCAATAAACTGATGCTGGTCGAATTGAAGGGCGCGACCGACATCGCGGCCGTCGCCTTCAACGCGGCGACGTCGGATCTGGAAAAAAGCAGCATGGGCGGCGCCGCCGTCAATGGCGCCGACTGGGCCGCCGTCACGCCGCTGAAGAAAACCATGTTACTGGACTTGAACGCCATCGGCTGGGCGGCGGAAAAGGCCGAAGGCCTGACCCTGATCGACGACTCCACCATCGCGCTGGCCAACGACAATGACTTCGGCCTGAAAACCAAGGTCTTTGACGCGAATGGCGTGGAAGTCGATGGCGCCGACGTGAGCAAGTGCACGGTCGATGCCAGCGGCACCATCGTCACGAGCAGCACCGCCGGTTGCAACGCCGCCAACACCATCCGCGTGGCGCGCGGCGACGACCGCGAGCGTCCAAGCCGCTTGTGGATCGTGAAGTTTGCCAAGGCGCTCAATACGTATTGATGTGATGTGCAGTGTCGGATTACGCGGCGCGCGCGCCGCTAATCCGACCTTGTATTATTCCCCTCATGCCGTTCGTGGTATTGCGAACGGTATCGACCGCTGTCAACATCTT
>NZ_JACYMG010000025.1:0-6337 GCF_020858035.1 Janthinobacterium sp. EB271-G4-3-2
GACTACAACAGCAATCTGAGTATGGAGAGCGGACGTACCCAGTCGGTGATGTTCGGCATCGCCATGCCGCTCAGGTAGCGCTGCGAATAAAGGGAGTGACGCCGCGGGGCGGGAGCAGCTTGCTTCCGCCCCGCGGTGCATGTGGCGTCTGTTTTTTCATGTCATTGCCGTGCCGGGACAGCAATGATTCCATTAGAATCAGGCATCGTCTTCACTACACTGCTTACGGAATGGAATGCCTGGAATGATGACTGTCCTGACCCTCGAACATTTTGCCGCGCGCGTCAACGAGACGTTTATTGCGGCCAGTGACGGCAACGCCGCCTTTGTCCTGAAGGAAGTGCAGCCGCTGCCGTCAGCGACCCTGGAGGGCTTGATGCGCAAGCCGTTCAGCCTGCTGTTTCACCATAGCTCGCCCATTCTGTTCAGCCAGAAAATCTTCCAGATGCGGCATGAGGCGTTTGGCGAAGTGGGTATCTTTTTGGTGCCGGTGGCGCGTGACAGCCACGGCTTTCTGTACCAGGCCGTGTTCAACTGAGGCCGGTATGGGAAGAAGGGCAAGGCGGGCGCCGCGATGGCGCCGCCTGCCTGGATGAATCCAACTTAGTCGAATGACGGAAACTCGCCTTGCAGGGCGATGCAGAAATTCAGAGCCAGCATCGGCTGGCGGTTTTCGTGCGGCTGGCCGCCACCGGCACTACCGATCGCGGTCGGGGACAGCGATACATTGGGTGGCGTTGCCGGCACGAACGCGGACGTGCCGCCCAGCGCAATCAAGGCGTCGCCAGCGAGCGGCGTGTTGTGCTGCAGGGCGGCCGTGGGCTGGCGGTACACATTGGGTTGATGGGTGTGGTTCGGGATCTCCGTGACGTTCAAGGTGACACTGTTGCTGCCGAAGGTCTCGCCCATCACGCGCGGCGTCAGGCCCGGTCCTTGTCCCTGGCTGCACGGCGCGCGTCCCGTGAAGTTGGGCAGCTGGAAGGTGGTGGTCCCATTGCCGCCATACTGCGTGCCGATCAACGCAAACAGGGCGGAATATTGCTGGATTTGCAGGGTGGCGCCGTTGCAGCTGGCCCATCCGTAGGGTGTGAAATTGAAGCCGAAGACTTGTATCTCGCCAAGGTATGGTGTTGTCACGGTAGGTTCTCCTGATCGATTTTATGGGCTGCGCTGGCTTGCCGGCTGTTATTGCTGCGAGGGGAAAATGCCTGCCCATGCGATGCAGAAGGAGGCGGTCAGTGTCGGCATGGTGTTCTCGTGCGGCAGGGTGCCGCCTGTCGCGCCCGTGGCGGTGGTTGCCAGTGCATAGGCGGTCAGGCCGGTCAGATCGCTGGTGTACATCTTGTCGTTATTCGACGGGGCCGTCAGCAGCAGGTTGGCCGCTGGCACATTCGCCGTCGCCAGGGTGCTGTTCACATTGAACGGGTGCGTATGCGAAGGAAGCTGGGTTGCCAGCAAGGTCACCGATTCGCTGCCGCTTCGTTGCCCGATGGGCCGGTTGGTCAGGCCGGGACCGGTGCCCATATGCAGGGGAACCTGGCCGCGCAGGTCGGGCACGGCGAAAGTGTTGACGCCGTCGCCGCCGTAGGTGGTGCCCAGCAGGGTGTACAGTACTTCATTATTGGCGATCGGTTTCAGGCTGCCGTCGCAGGCGAACCAGCCGCTGGGAATGCGGGGAAAGGCAAACAGGCGAATTTCGCCGACATAGGGTGTGGTCATGACTATGCTCCGTAAGAAGTGGCGGATTCGTTAGTTGCGCGACGGGAAGATACCGCTCAAGGCGATATTGAAGTTGATGACCGAGAACGGCTGCATGTTGGGATGCGCCTGGTTGCCGCCGGTCAACGCCAGGGTCTGGCTGGAGAGGGTCACTTGCGGTCCGGCCGACCCGTAGATGGATTCCGCGCCGCTGCCGCCAAACAGGGTATTCGTGGGATTTTTCGAGGTGCCCGGCGTCGTCACCGCATTGGCCGCATGCGTGTGCGGCGGCATCTCGGTCGGTATCAAGGTGACAGCCTCCTGCCCCGCCCGTGTGCCGGTCTGGTATGGGGAAGGTTGCCACGCACCGTCGGCCGAAGCACCCGCGCCAACCGGAGTGCAGCCTTGCAGGTTAGGCAAGGCGAAGGTGGTACTGCCGTTCCCCCCGTAAGCGGTACCCAGCAGTGCAAACAGCGCCTGATTCTGCGCAATCGGCAGCAATTGCCCGTTACATGCCGCAAAGCCACGCGGCGCAAAATTGAAGCCGCCCATCATGATTTGTCCTAGATACACATCAGCCATCATCGTTCTCCCACGGTTGGAATGCCATTGAATTTCAAATAAGCAATATTTTCCATTTGCAATCAATATTGCGTTTTAAAAAACCCTTTTTGTTATAGTTACTTTATTGAAATCTCGGAGTAGCATACGTTGTCATATGGCAAGCGTCAACATCTGTTGGCACTGTAGAAGAGCCCGGAATGGGCAGCGCTGACGGCCTGAAATCACCTTCATTTTTGTCTGAAAAACTCTGTATTGGAGAAGCTATGTTGCGTATTTGCAACGACCTCGGCGGCCGTCCGGCCCATTCTTTCCTGCTCGCTTTGTTTGCTGGAAATGCGAAACGAATGCCGGATCGTGGCACCGCCGGGACGGCTGTATTTTCCCGTCTGGGACAGTGGTTCGCTTTGCTGTGCCTGCTGATGCTGGCGTTCGTCGCCAACCCGGCGCAGGCTGCGCCGAGCGTGAAATGTACGGCCAGCCAGAGTTTTTCAGTCGCCTCGGGCGGCTCGCATATCATCGACCTGTCTTCCTGCAGCGGATTCGGCCTGATTGACAATAACGCGACGCCCTTGCACGGCACGATTACAGGCCTCGTCAATAACAGCAATGGCATCGCCACCTATATCAATAATGGCGACGGGGCGCTGTCCGACAGCTTTATCCTGCTCGACGAAGACAGCATGGAGGTGACTTTCACCGTGACAGTCGCGCCCGCGGCGGCCGCCTTCACGGTGTTGCCGGGCAGTTTGACCGCGCCCGTGATCGGCACACCTTACAGCCAGACCATGTCGGCGAGTGGCGGTGTCGCTCCCTACAGCTATGTGCTCGATTCCGGCACCTTGCCGCCCGGTATCAGCGTATCGCCGAGCGGCGTGATTTCCGGCACCGTGACGGCTACCGGCGCCTATGTGTTTGGCGTCAAGGTTACCGACTCGACCCCGGGCACGCCGCAGGTGGTCATCAAGAACTATTCCGTGTCGATCGCCGTACCGATCTTGTCCATTACGCCCACCACCCTGGCTGCGGGAGGTTTGGCGACGCCGTACAGCCAGCAGATGTCGACCGCGAATGGCACCGCGCCCTATACGTATGTAGTGGAATCGGGCAGTTTGCCGCCGGGCCTGAGCCTGTCCTCCAGCGGCTTGTTATCGGGTACGCCCAGCGCGATGAACACCTATAACTTTGTGATCAAATCGACCGATGTCACGGGCGGCAACGGACCGTACAACACGTCGCGCAGCTATTCCATGGTGATCAACGCCCAGCCGCCGCCGACCATCACCGGCGTGACGCCCGCGTCCGGCCCAGCCTCTGGCGGCACGGCCGTCACGATTACCGGTACCGGCTTTACGGGCGTCACGGCGCTGAAGTTTGGCGCCAACAATGGCGTCGCCGTTACCGTCGTCAATGCCACGACCATGACCGCCACGTCGCCAGCCGGCAGCGCCGGCACCGTGAACGTCACCGTCACCGCCGCCGGCGGTACCAGCGCCACCGATGCCGCCAACCAGTTCACGTATATTCCCGCGCCGACGGTCACCGGCATTTCGCCCACGGCGGGCCCCACCGCCGGCGGCACCACGGTCACTATCACGGGCACGGGATTTACGGGCGCCACGGCGGTGACTTTCGGCGCCACCGCGGCCACCGGCTATACCGTCAACAGCGCCACGCAGATCACGGCGACGGCGCCAAGCGGCAGCGGCACGGTCGACGTACGCGTCACCACGACGGGCGGCACCAGCGCCACCGGCGCGGCGGACCAGTACACCTATGCGGCGGCGCCGACAGTGACGAGCATTTCGCCCACGGCCGGCCCGGCCGCTGGCGGCGGCACCGTCACCATCACCGGCACGGGCTTTGGCGGCACGACGGCGGTGACCTTCGGCGCCACGGCGGCGACGGGCTTCACCGTCAACAGCGCCACGCAGATCACGGCGACGGCGCCAGCCGGCACGGGCACGGTGGACGTGCGCGTGACCACGGCGGGCGGCACCAGCGCCACCAGCGCGGCGGATCAATATACGTATGTGGCGGCACCGGTGATCACGAGCATTTCGCCGGCCACGGGTCCGGCCACCGGCGGCACGACCGTCATCATCACCGGTTCGAACTTTAGCGGCACGACGGCCGTGACCTTCGGCGCCACGGCGGCCACCGGTTTTACCGTCAACAGCGCCACGCAGATCACGGCGACGGCGCCGAGTGGCAGCGGCACGGTCGATGTGCGCGTCACGACGGCGGGCGGCACCAGCGCCACCGGCGCGGCGGACCAGTTCACGTATATCGGCACGCCAACGGTCACCAGCATTGCGCCGACGGCGGGCCCCACGGCCGGTGGCGCGTCTGTCATCATCACTGGCACGGGCTTGAGCGGTGCGACGGCGGTAACCTTCGGCGCCACGGCGGCGACCGGCTTTACGGTCAACAGCGCCACGCAAATCACGGCGACGGCACCGGCGGGCACGGGCACGGTGGATGTGCGCGTCACCACGCTGGGCGGCACCAGCGCCACCAGCGCGGCGGATCAATATACGTATGTGGCGGCACCGGTGGTGAGCAGCGTTTCGCCCACGTCGGGCGCCTCCATTGGCGGCGCCACTGTGACGATCACGGGCACGGGCTTTGGCGGCACGACGGCCGTGACCTTCGGCGCTACGTCGGCGACGGGCTTCACCGTCAACAGCGCCACGCAGATCACGGCGACGGCGCCGAGTGGCAGCGGCACGGTCGATGTGCGCGTCACGACGGCGGGCGGCACCAGCGCCACCGGCGCGGCGGACCAGTTCACGTATATCGGACCGCCAACGGTGAGCGGTATTTCGCCCGCGGCCGGGCCAACGGCAGGTGGCACCAGCGTTACCATCAGCGGCGCGGGTTTCAGCGGCGCGACGGCGGTGACCTTCGGCGCCACCGCGGCCACCGGCTTTACCGTCAACAGCGCCATGCAGATCACGGCGACAGCGCCAGCTGGCAGTGCCGGCACGGTGGACGTGCGCGTCACCACCACGGGTGGCACCAGCGCCACCGGCGCGGCGGACCAGTTCACCTATGTCTCGGCGCCCACTGTCAGCGGCATCAATCCTGCCTTCGGACCGGTCGGCGGCGGTGCCAGTGTCGTCATCACCGGTACGGGCTTTGCCAGCACGACGGGGGTGACCTTTGGCGCGACGGCAGCTCCCGGCTTTACCGTCAACAGCGCGACGCAGATCACGGCGACGGCGCCAGCGGGCACGGGTACGGTGGACGTGCGCGTGACCACCGCGGGTGGCACCAGTGCCACCAGCACGGCGGACCAATTTACGTTTATTCCTACCGGCGTGCTGACGTTTGCGACACCGACGGCCGCCTCCGTACCGTTGGGTAACAGCTTCACCAATGCGGCGACATCCACCCTGACTGGCGGCAGTTATGGCGCCCTCAGCTATGCGAGCTCGAATCCCGGCGTGGCGACCGTCAGCGCGAGCGGCGTCATCACACCGGTCACCGCTGGCAGCAGCATCATCACCGTTACCCAGGCTGCCGTTGCCGGGGTGAATACGGTGGCCACGCAAACGTATACGCTGACCGTCTCGTCGGCCATGGACATCACGCCGGCTTCCTTGCCGGCGGGCCAGATCAGCGTGGCCTACAGCCAGCAATTGAGTGCCAGCGGCGGTAGCGGACCGTACTCCTACGCCGTGTCGGCGGGCAGCCTGCCTGTCGGCATGAGCCTGAACAGCAGCGGCGTACTCAGCGGCACGCCGACGGCGGCCGGCAGCTTCCCGTTCACCGTGACCGTCACGGATGCGCATCTGTTTACGGGCGCGAAGAGCTATAACCTGTCCGTTTCTTCCGCAGCGGTGGTGCTGACGCCAGCGAGCCTGGCCAATCCGACGGCCACCGTGGCATACAGTTCGACCTTGACGGCGGCGGGCGGCACGGCGCCATACAGCTTCGCCGTGATTGGTTCGCTGCCTGCGGGCCTGAGCCTGAACACGGCCACCGGCGTGCTGTCCGGCACGACGAACGTGGCCGGCAGTTTCCCGTTCAGCATCAAGGTCACGGACAGCAGCACGGGCACGGGTGCGCCGTT
>NZ_JACYMG010000026.1:0-5628 GCF_020858035.1 Janthinobacterium sp. EB271-G4-3-2
ACAGGACCGTGAAACAACTTTGCGCCGATGATAGTGCTGCAACCAGTGTGAAAGTAGGTTATCGTCAGGCTTGTTATGCGCAGTAGAGAAAAACCCCGCCGGATTCCGGCGGGGTTTTTTTTCGTCTGGCGGTTTGATACGCCGCGGGTGGTGTCGGCTTACGCTGCGCTAAGCCGACCTACGTCAGCCTTTGTCATTTATCACCACATGTTGTGCACGGCGAGCATCGTCATGTTCTCTTCATCTTGACACTGTACGATGACTTTCATCTCATCAAGTACATGTGCACCCATGCTGGCCAAGCTTAAACTCCTCAAAACTCCCAAAGGCATCGATAGCATCCTGATGCTGTCGGCCATGCTGATACTCTGGATCGGCAATTACAGCAACCTCGACCTCATGATCGCCGACAGTATGTTCGACGCGACGCGCGGGCAATTTTCCGGCGCTGACAGCGCGTGGGCGAGCAGTTTCAAACTCTGCATGATCTTGCTTGGCGCCGCCTTGATCGGCTTGGCCGTCTGGGACACCTTGCATCCGATGGCCTGGCTGGCATCACGCCGCAACGCCTTGCGCGTAGTAGCACTGT
Organism: Janthinobacterium sp. EB271-G4-3-2; assembly: GCF_020858035.1. Taxonomy (NCBI): domain Bacteria; kingdom Pseudomonadati; phylum Pseudomonadota; class Betaproteobacteria; order Burkholderiales; family Oxalobacteraceae; genus Janthinobacterium; species Janthinobacterium sp. EB271-G4-3-2. The sequence continues at coordinate 590 of NZ_JACYMG010000026.1, forward strand.
CGGCTATCTTCGTGCCATTAAGCATCTATTTGCTTTCGTCCTTCAGCGACGTGCCCTGTCCCACGGATTTGTTGCGCTATGGCGGACTGGAGCCGTATACGCGCCTGCTGGAAACGTTGCCGGCCAACGTATCTGCCATGGCATGCCTGCCCGCTACCCAGGCGAACACTGCCTGGTGGATGCTGGCCTTGCCATTGTTCTGTCTGCCTGGACGGCCACGCACGGCATTTTTGTTCGCCTGCACCATGCTGCTGTGCGGTTTGGCGGCAAGCTGGCAACAGCAGTTGCAAGGTACGCAATTTTTCACACACACTTTGTGGTCTGCCTGGATCGCTTCTTTCTTGATCTATCTGTTGCATCATTTGTGCCGGGCCGAGGACGCGTTGGCCTGAAACACGAAAGTACGTCACAATCTGCCTGTCGAGTTGTCGTTTCATACAAAAACAGGAGCACCATGAACGAGCAGATTGCGAGAGAAGTGGTATTGGTCCGTGCTATCGAGACGGCCGACCAGAAAAAAGAAGTCCTCAGCGAGGATGACCGCATGTATGCCAGCCGCAGCGCGCGTGAGCTTGCGCAGTGGCAAGCTTCGGGCAAGCAGGCCGAAGTGACCGGTGACGATTTCCTGCAGCAGCGTTCCGAGCTGATCATCAAGCGCATCACCGAGCGCACCCCCGCCTTCGCTGCCTTCGCGAAACGTCGCAACGGCATGAAGACCCTGGCGCTGGCCTTGCCATTGCTGGCCTTGCTGCTGGGCGCCGGGCTCGACCGCATCACGGATCCCCATCGCGTCGACTTGCTGTCTGCGCCCTTGTTGCTGATCATCGCCTGGAATGTGCTGGTCTACCTGGGTTTGCTGATCTGGCTATGCATCCCCTCGCACTCGCTGGGCTGGCCGAAAGCGGGACTGGTGCGCCACCTGAGCGTGGGGCGCCTGGCCCTGCCGCGCAAACTGCCGCACGCCTTGTCTTCAGGTTTGCTCAGTTTCATGGGGGAATGGGCGCACTTGAGCGCCAAGCTGACGGCCGCGCGCCTGAGCCGTACCATCCACCTGAGCGCCGCCATGTTTGCCATCGGCGCCGTTGCCTCACTCTATGCGCGCGGCTTTCTGTCGCAATATGCGGCCGGCTGGGAAAGCACCTTTTTGAATCCCGGCCAAGTGCACAGCCTGCTTTCGACCTTGTTTGCACCGGCTATTGCCCTGTTTCATTTGCAAGGCTTTTCGCTGGCGGAAATCGAGGCGTTGCGCTTCCCGCAAACGACAACCATCGAAGGTGGCGCGCGCTGGGTGCATTTGTATGCGGTAACCATCTTCCTGTTGGTCGTCGTTCCCCGCCTGATATTTGCTTTGGTCAACAATTGGCGCGCCGCACGCCTGGCCAGGCACTTCCCGCTGGATCTCGATCAGCCGTATTTCCGCAAGCTTAATGAAAGCATCGGCGTGGCCACGGGCGGCATGCTGCGCGTCTTGCCGTACAGCTTTACTGTCGACGAAGCACGCCACATGGGATTGGGTCAGCTGTCCATCATGCTGTTCGGCGAGCAGGGGCGCATGATGCTGCGTCCATCGATGTCGTATGGCGAAGAGCCGCAGGAAGTCTTGCGCGGCACCGACTTGAATGATCCGCAAGTCAATATCACGGCCGTACTGTTCAATCTGACGGCGACGCCTGAAAAGGAAAATCATGGCGCCTTCCTCGATTATCTGGTGCAATCGTCGGCACGCGGCATCGCCGTCCTGATCGACGAGTCCAGCTACCTGGAGCGCGCCGGCGAGCAGGCGGACAATGCCGCCCGTTTGGCGGAAAGAGTCGCCTTGTGGCAGCAGTTCTGCCAGTTCCATAAAACCACGGCCACCCTGGTCAATTTGCTCAATCCTGCCTTGCACCCGCTCGATGCCGGTGTCGGCTTGAAAATATCGGCAGCAGCATGAGTGTGAATGTGAATAAAGATGTGCAGGATGATGCCGTGCAGATTCAGTTTGCGCTGATTTCGCACACGAATAATGGCAAGACGACGCTGGCGCGCACCCTGGTGGGCGTGGATGTGGGAGAAGTGCGCGACGCCGCCCACGTGACCGTGTTTGCCGAATCGCATACCTTGCTGGCCACGCCGCAGGGTGATGCCCTGCAACTGTGGGACACGCCAGGTTTTGGCGACTCCGTGCGCTTGCTCAAACGCTTGGGACAGTCGGGCAATCCCATCGGCTGGTTTCTGCGCGAAGTGCTGGATCGTTACCGCGACCGCCCGTTCTGGCTCAGCCAGCAAGCGCTGCGCACGGCCAAGGACGCGGCCGACGTGGTGCTGTACCTGGTCAATTCATCGGAACATCCCAAGGATGCCGGTTACTTGCCGGCGGAAATGAAAATCCTCGAATGGCTGGGCAAGCCGGTAGTGGTCTTGCTCAATCAGATGGGACCGCCACGTCCGGGCAATGAAGAACACAGCGAGCAGGTGCGCTGGCGCGAGCATTTGCAGCAATATCCTATTGTGCGCGACGTTTTGGCGCTCGATGCCTTTGCCCGCTGCTGGGTACATGAGCGCGTGTTTTACGAAGCCGTGGGCAAGTTGCTGCCGCAATCGCAGCAAGCCGGCTATGCGCGCCTGTTTGCTACCTGGCAATCGCAGAATACGACGCGTTTCCAGCAGGCCATGCACTTGCTGGCCATGCAGCTGGCCGTGGCCGCCCAGGATTGCGAGGCCATCGAGCCGGCGTCCAAGGGTTTGCTGAAATCGGCCTTGCAAGTCGTGGGTATCGGCAAGAATGCAGAGCAGCAACGCCAGGAAAAGGCGATGACGGGCCTGGTGGCGCGGCTCAATACGCATAACGGCGTGACCACGCGTGAACTGCTGATCTTGCACAAACTCGACCCGACCGATGCGCATAAGATCAATAGCCGGATACGGGAAAATTTCGCCGTGCGCGCGCCGATCGACAAGGCCCAAGCGGGGCTATTGGGCGCCATGATTTCCGGTGCGGCAACGGGATTGTCGGCCGACCTGATTTCCGGCGGCTTGACGCTGGGCACGGGCGCCTTGCTTGGCGGCGTGGTCGGTGCACTGACGTTTGCGGGCGCAGCCTGGGGCTTTAATTCCGGCACGGACCGCAACGAGCCCACGATGCAATTTACCGATGCCTTCCTGCGTACCCTGGTGGTGGCGGGCGTGCTGCGTTACCTGGCCGTGGCGCACTTTGGCCGTGGCCGCGGCAATTTTGTGGAAAGCGAAGCGCCCGCCTTCTGGCAGGATGAAGTCGAGCAAGCCGTGTCACGCCATGAGGGCGCGTTGGCCGAGTTGTGGAAAGACGCGCGCCGGGAAAAATCACCCGAGCAGGCTGCCGAGCGGGTCGCCCCCGTGATTGCCGCCATCACCTCCGATACCCTGGCCCGCCTGTATCCGGATGTGCCGCGCCTCGTGTAGGCATCAGGTCTTATCAGGCACGGGCCTGCAGCTATTGTTGCAGGAATTTCGAGCCGGCTCTGACCTTGGGCGGCCCGTCGACCTTCGTTTCCAGTCCGTGCGGCCCTTGCTGTTCCCAGCGTCGCCCATCCTGGTCGCGTTCGCGGATGACGATGCAGTCATGCTCACGCAATGTAGATACAAGGTAGATACAAGGGTTATGAATTCCCTGATTGTATTCTGATGCGGCGCCAGTATCATCAACGCATCCATTTATCCACAGGAGAATGTCATGCCCACACACAGAATCGCAGTTATCGCCGGCGACGGCATAGGCAATGAAGTCATGCCGGAAGGGCTGCGTGTTGTCGAGGCCGCTGCGCGCCGTTTCAATATCGACCTGCAGTTCACGACCATGGGGTGGGCCAATTGCGACTATTACCTCGAGCATGGACAAATGATGCCCTCGGACTGGTTTGCGCAGCTCAAGGATTTTGACGCCATCTATTTTGGCGCCGTGGGCTGGCCGGACAAGGTGCCTGACCATATCTCGCTGTGGGGCTCATTACTGAAGTTCCGGCGTGAATTCGATGAATACGTCAATTTGCGTCCCGTGCGCTTGATGCCGGGCGTGCCGTGTCCGCTGGCAAATAAACGGCCTGGTGATATCGACTTTTATGTCGTGCGTGAAAACACGGAAGGAGAATATTCCTCCGTGGGCGGGCGCATGTTCGAAGGGACGGAGCGCGAAGCGGTGCTGCAGGAATCCGTGTTTACGCGCAAGGGCGTCGACCGTATCCTGAAGTATGCGTTTGAGCTGGCGCAAAGCCGGCCCAAGAAACACCTGACGTCGGCGACCAAGTCGAATGGTATCGCCATCAGCATGCCGTATTGGGATGAGCGAGTGGAAGCGATGGGGCCGAGCTTTCCCGATGTCCGCTGGGACAAATACCATATCGACATCCTGGCGGCCCGTTTCGTGCTCAGCCCCGAACGTTTCGACGTGGTGGTGGCGTCGAACCTGTTTGGCGATATCTTGTCCGACCTGGGGCCCGCATGCACGGGCACGATCGCCATCGCACCATCGGCCAATATCAATCCGGAGCGCACGTTCCCCTCTGTCTTTGAGCCGGTACACGGTTCCGCACCCGATATCTATGGCCAGAATATCGCCAACCCCATCGGCATGATCTGGTCGGGCGCCATGATGCTCGATTTTCTTGGCAATGGCGACGTCCATTGCACGGCGGCGCATGACGCGATTGTGTGCGCCATTGAACAGGTGCTCGAGCATGGTCCACGTACGCCGGACATGGGCGGCAGCGCCAGTACGACCGAGGTGGGCATGGCGGTGGCTGAATTGCTGAAATAAAGCTTGCCGCCCGTGGGCGGCTTTGCTATAGTTCGCCTCCCCAATGAGACGCAGTCAAATGCGGCTTTGAGGATCACCGGAAACGGCGATGAGTAGTAAAAGAAGGAGTTGACGATTGTGCTGAAATGCTTCATACTCTTCCTTCTTCGCAGCTGACAAACACAACGCTTTGTCGATAGCGCGAGAGCAGTACCGAATACAGTTCTTTAACAATTAACAGTCGATAAGTGTGGGCATTTGATGTAAGTGCAGCAGTGATCTTCGGATC
>NZ_JACYMG010000027.1:0-5147 GCF_020858035.1 Janthinobacterium sp. EB271-G4-3-2
CCAAGATGTTGACAGCGGTCGATACCGTTCGCAATACCACGAACGGCATGAGGGGAATAATACAAGGTCGGATTAGCCCGTAGGGCGTAATCCGACAGGCGTTGCCGAAGGCGCTAGTCGGATTACGCGTGGCCTTGCCCCGCTAATCCGACCTACGGTAAATAGGTCTTGTCGCCGCATGAACCGCCTCCGGGCGGTTTTTTTTTGCCTGTTGTTTTTATCTGACACGACGTTGTGCCAAAAAGCAACATCTTGTCGATGTCATATTGTTGAAGTATTTGGTGGGCATGATTCGGTTCAGCAGCTAAGCAGCACCACTCTTGTCCAACCTAATGTAGAGAATCTCAAGTGAAAAAAATTACTCTGGCAGCATTGATCATCGGCACCTTCGCAGCAGCTACGGCACAAGCACAATCGAACGTCACCGTGTACGGCCTGGTTGACCTCGGTATTGCCAAGACCACTGGCCAGCCAACGGTACAACGCGAAAACAATGCGTCGCGCCTTGGTTTCAAGGGTACGGAAGATCTGGGTGGCGGCCTGTCCGCAATTTTCAACCTGGAAAGTGAATTCCTGGCTGACACCGGCGCGCAAAAAGGCGTGTTGTTCGACCGTCAAGCGTATGTGGGCTTGAAAGGCGCTTTCGGTACCGCCATCCTGGGCCGCACCAAGAACTTGGTCGATGGCACCATCGCCCGCGTCGACCCATTCAATACCTACGGCGTGGTCGGCAAGAACAATGAAACCCTGCTGCGTTCGGGCGTCGGCTCGTCGCGCGTCAACAATGCCGTGACCTACAACAGCCCTAGCTTTGAAGGTTTCGTGGGTAGCCTGCAATATGTGCTGAGCGAAGTCAACAGCGCTGACGCAGGCGTGATCGGTCTGGCAACCTACGACAATGGCCCGATCAGCTTGCACGCCGGCTACGAAAAAGCCGTGCAAGCAACGGCAACGGCCGCCAAGCCTGATCTGTGGTCCATCGGTGGTGGCTATAAATTCGGCCCAGCCAAGATCACGGCCGCCTACTCGAAAGGTGACACCAAAGTTGCCACGACTGGCGAATTCAAGTCTTACCTGATCGGCCTGAACTACACGGTCGGCGGCGGCGATGCCAAAGTGTCGTACGGCAAGCAAGAGCAAAGCAACAACAAGTTCAAGGATCAGGACACCATCAAGGAATTCGGCATTGGTTACGACTACCACCTGTCGAAGCGCACCGACGTGTACGCTTACGCTGGCCGCGAGCGCGTCAAGTCGCTGACTTCGTACCAGATCGGTCTGGCACACAAATTCTAAGCATCATTCGATGTGATGAAGCAAAGGCGCCTGCGGGCGCCTTTTTTATTACATGGCCGCGGCGGCCGCCTCGGCATGCATGGGCAGCGAGATTTCGATGCGCGTGCCGCCCAGTTCGCTATCGGTACCGATATGGATATTGCCATTCAAGCCCCATACCCGTTCGCGCATGCCCAGCAAGCCAAGCGCCGTGGTTTTTTCCAGATCGTGTTCGGCAATGCCGCGGCCATCATCCTGGATGGTGATCGCCAGCGAGGAATCGATGCGGTGCAGGGCGATGGTGATGTGGCTGGCCTCGGCATGGCGCGCGATATTTGTCAGCGCTTCCTGCACGATGCGGTAGATGGCCGTGCTGCGCGCGTCGTCGAGCACGAGGTCGGCTTCGTCGGCCAGCAAGTCGAAATGGATGGCGCGGCGCAACAAGAAGTCGTGGCGCAGTTTTTGTAGCGCAAAATACAATCCCCCCTCATCGAGCGCGCGCGGACGCAGGTTGCTGGCGATGCGCCGCAGCGAGGTGATGGCCGTCACCAGCAAGCCGTCCATGCTGTGCAGCAACGCTTGCAGGGAGGCGGTGGTATCCGTGTGCTGGCGCACGAGGGTCAGGTCGACGCGCAAGGTGGCGAGCAATTGCCCCAAGTCATCATGCAGTTCGCGCGCGATATGCTTGCGTTCTTCTTCGCGGATGGTTTGCAGCGCGCTCGACAATTCACGCAATTGCGAAAAGGAGCGGGCCAGCTGTTCATGCATCTGCTGGCGCGCGCTGATGTCGCGCACAATGATGGTAAACACGCTCTGGCCATCTTCCTGCATGGACGAGAGCGAGCCTTCGAGGGGAAACATGGCGCCATCGCTGCGCCGTCCCGTCAAGGTGTAGTCGGTGGCGCGCCGGCCCGTCAGGCGCAGCTCCAGGCTGATGTCGTCAAACGGCGGATCGCCATCGTGCGTGCCCAGGCTGCCCAGGGTACGCAGGTCGCGCAGGATGTAGTGGCCCAGGGGCATGCCGCACATGGCGGCCGGCGTGTCGTCGAACAATCTGGCCGCCGCCGCGTTCGCATGGAGGATGATTTGCCGGCTGTCGATACTGATGATGGCGTCGCTGGCGTTGTCGATGATGGCCTGGCCGCGCGCCTGCTGTTGCCGGCGGGCTTTCAGTGGAGGAAACAGGCACAGCAAAAGCGCCGCCGCCATACCCAGCGGCAAGATGCGCAGCAGCGCGGGACTGCCTCGGTCGGGCATTGGGGTCTCCTTGCGAACGTGGGCGAAGGCAGGCAGTGCAGGAATGACGGGCGGGACTTGATATAGCCTATGCCTGCTGGCGCGGTGCGGTTTGATGTGGCGCAGAAAGGAGGCAGAAGAGCGTGCGCCGCGCCGGCCTGGGCCGGGCGGCGGCGGAGACTTACATCTGCTTGAACAGGTGCAGGAAGCTGCGACTCACTTCGAGCTTGTCGGACTTGCCTTTGATGAGGATCAGGTGGCGGCCGCGGATGTCGCGCGTCACGCCTTCGATGGCATTCACATTGACGAGGGTGGCGCGGTGGATTTGCCAGAACAGCGAAGGATCGAGCTCTTCAGCAAGGTCGCGCACGGGCTTGCGGATCAGCGCCTCATACTTGGCTGTCTGCACACACGTGTATTTCTCGTCAGAACGAAAGAACAGGATCTCTTCCACGGGAATCATGCGCAAGTCCTGGCCGATGCTGGCCTGTATCCATTGCAAATAGGTGGGCTTGGCCGTGATTTTTTCCGCCAGTTGCGACAGCATGGCCGTGACACTGCTGTTGACGTCCAGGGCCGGCTTGTTCAAGTGCGTTTTCAGGCGCTCCACGGTTACCAGCAAGCGCTCATGCTCGGGTGGCTTGAGTACGTAATCGACGGCGCCCCGCTCGAAGGCCTCGACGGCATGGCTGTCATAGGCCGTGACGAAGACGATATGCGTCTTGCTGCCTATTACTTGCGCCGCTTCCATGCCTGTCTTGCCCGGCATGCGGATATCGAGGAAGGCAAAGTCGGGCTTGAGTTGCTCCACCAGTTCGATCGCTTCGTCGCCATTCTTGGCTTCGCCGATGATTTCCAGTTCAGGCCAGGCCTGGCCCAGGCGCAGGCGCAGCTGGTCGCGCATCAGTCTTTCGTCGTCGGCAATAATAGCGGTAGGCATAAGTCTCAAGTGTGAACGGGCGAAGATTGATTATTCAATGATTTAGCGTTTTTATCAACTACTCTGTCTTATTTGGACAATTGATAGGGCACTTCGATCACGGCGCACACGCCGGATGGTTGATTTGGCGTAATGGTCAGGCTGCCCTCGTCGCCATGCAGCAGTTTCAAACGCTCGCGGATGGTGGGCAAACCGAGCCCCGTGCCATCGCTGGGCACCACGCCAAAGCCCAGGCCGTCATCGGTGACCGTCACGCGCAACTTGCTGTGCGCTACTTCGGCCACGATGCGCAGCGTGCCGCCTTCCGGTTTGACTTCCAGGCCGTGCTTGATGGCATTTTCCACCATCGATTGCAGCATCATGGGTGGGAAGGCGGCGCTGCGCAGGCCGTCGGGAATCTGGAAATCGACGGTCAGGCGTTCTTCCATGCGCATTTTCAGCAGGTTCAAGTACGCTTGCACCATGTCCGCTTCACGGCCCAGATTGGTAATCAGGGCGTTGTCGCGCATTTGCGGCAGCACGGCGCGCAGATATTGAATCAGGCTGCGCTGCATCTTGGCCGCGCGCGGCGGATCGACCTGAATCAGGTGTTCGACCGAGGCAAGCGTGTTGAACAGGAAGTGCGGCTCGACTTGCGCCTGCATCATCTGCATCTTCGCTTCGCTGAGCTGGCGCTGCATGGATTCGCGCTCGGCCGCCTCATTTGCCGTGACGGTTTGCGCTTCCGCACGTTTCTTGCCGCCGACCAGGGCTTTCATGGCGAACAGGGCCAATACCAGCAAAGAGACAAAACTCTTGAACCAGGTCGAGGCTTGCTGGTGATAGCGCGACACTTTTTGTTCTGCCGCATCATCGACGGCTTCTTCGATGGCATTCGACAGCTCTTCGCCGATTTGCGGCGGTAATTCAATGTGGACTTCTTCGCCCGAGGCATTGGTCGTTACGGGATAGTTGGGTTTGGCGGGGGCGGCTGGTGGTTCAGGTGGCTCCGGCGGCACGGCACTGGCTTGTGCGTCCGCCTCGGCGGCATCGGCCGGATCGGCCGCGCTGCTGCGCCGGTTCTTGCTGTTGCGAGGATTGAAATGGATGCCCGTATCGTCGATCAGGATATTGGTTTCACCCGAGCCCTTGCTGCTGCGTTTGTGTGACTTGATGACAACTTCTTCGTCCGGGCTGGATGAGAACAGCTCATCTTGCAAAATGGAACCGGCGATCAGGGCCAGTGCGGCGAACAGGAAGAATTTCCACCATGACAGTTGGGTCACCCAGGTCGTCGTCGCGTCGAATGCCCGTTGTATCCAAGCGAGGATGGTTTTCAACAATTCGGGCAGGCTGGAAATCGGAAGCATGGGGGCACTTTCAAGTACAAGAGTTAATCGACGCAGCGGGCAAGTTTAACTGCTTGTTGCGTAGCGTCAGAGTCTGATGTTGCCACTGTGCCTAAAGACCACGAACTACGCCAGCCGATTGCGACAGGCTGCACAAAAAGGCGCTTGAAGTGAAGACCAGGCTTGCTGGACGGTGAGGGGCGGTAAATAGCGCTTGCGGGGAATGTGAGGCAGGGCTATAATTCGCCCCCTCGCTGAACGACGCATGCAAATGTCGAGTAAAGCAGAGTGAAAAAAGAAGGTTGACGAATTAGCCGAAACGCTGCATACTCTTCCTTCTTCGCAGCTGACAAACACAACGCTTTGTC
>NZ_JACYMG010000028.1:0-1381 GCF_020858035.1 Janthinobacterium sp. EB271-G4-3-2
GACGAGTGAATTTATTCACGAAGCAATCGGAAGTGGTTCCAAGAAAAGCCTCTAAGCTTCAGTCATACGAGACCGTACCGCAAACCGACACAGGTGGGCGAGATGAGTATTCTAAGGCGCTTGAGAGAACTCGGGAGAAGGAACTCGGCAAATTGGTACCGTAACTTCGGGAAAAGGTACGCCCCGGTAGCTTGATTGGTTTACTCCATGAGGGTGAAAGGGTTGCAATAAACTGGTGGCTGCGACTGTTTAATAAAAACACAGCACTCTGCAAACACGAAAGTGGACGTATAGGGTGTGACGCCTGCCCGGTGCTGGAAGATTAAATGATGGGGTGCAAGCTCTTGATTGAAGTCCCAGTAAACGGCGGCCGTAACTATAACGGTCCTAAGGTAGCGAAATTCCTTGTCGGGTAAGTTCCGACCTGCACGAATGGCGTAACGATGGCCACACTGTCTCCTCCCGAGACTCAGCGAAGTTGAAATGTTTGTGATGATGCAATCTACCCGCGGCTAGACGGAAAGACCCCATGAACCTTTACTGTAGCTTTGCATTGGACTTTGAACCAATCTGTGTAGGATAGGTGGGAGGCTTTGAAGCGGGGACGCTAGTTCTCGTGGAGCCAACCTTGAAATACCACCCTGGTTTGTTTGAGGTTCTAACCTTGGTCCGTTATCCGGATCGGGGACAGTGCATGGTAGGCAGTTTGACTGGGGCGGTCTCCTCCTAAAGTGTAACGGAGGAGTTCGAAGGTACGCTAGATACGGTCGGACATCGTGTTGATAGTGCAATGGCATAAGCGTGCTTAACTGCGAGACTGACAAGTCGAGCAGGTACGAAAGTAGGACATAGTGATCCGGTGGTTCTGTATGGAAGGGCCATCGCTCAACGGATAAAAGGTACTCTGGGGATAACAGGCTGATTCCTCCCAAGAGTTCATATCGACGGGGGAGTTTGGCACCTCGATGTCGGCTCATCACATCCTGGGGCTGTAGCCGGTCCCAAGGGTATGGCTGTTCGCCATTTAAAGTGGTACGTGAGCTGGGTTTAAAACGTCGTGAGACAGTTTGGTCCCTATCTGCCGTGGGCGTTGGAAATTTGAAGGGGGCTGCTCCTAGTACGAGAGGACCGGAGTGGACGAACCTCTGGTGTACCGGTTGTCACGCCAGTGGCATTGCCGGGTAGCTAAGTTCGGAAGAGATAACCGCTGAAAGCATCTAAGCGGGAAACTTGCCTTGAGATGAGATTTCCCAGAGCCTTGAGCTCTTTGAAGGGTCGTTCGAGACCAGGACGTTGATAGGCTGGGTGTGGAAGTGCAGTAATGCATTAAGCTAACCAGTACTAATTGCCCGTACGGCTTGTCCCTATAACCTTAGCAGGT
>NZ_JACYMG010000029.1:0-1198 GCF_020858035.1 Janthinobacterium sp. EB271-G4-3-2
GCGCTTGCATGGCATGCAAGAGGTCAGCGGTTCGATCCCGCTTACCTCCACCAACAGCGCAGAAACAGGTAGTCAATAAATCAAAGTCGCCTAGAGCGGCTTTTTTTATTTTGGCGAAGTATTTCCGCCATACCCTCGCCATACCTTCGGGGGAATATGGCTAAGCTGTTAGCGCGCTTGCATGGCATGCAAGAGGTCAGCGGTTAGCTCCCGCAAACCTCCACCAACAGCGCAGAAACAGGTAGTCAATAAATCAAAGTCGCCTAGAGCGGCTTTTTTTATTTTGGCGAAGTATTTTCGCCATACCCTCGCCATACCCTCGGGGGAATATGGCTAAGCTGTCAGCGCGCTTGCATGGCATGCAAGAGGTCAGCGGTTAGCTCCCGCAAACCTCCACCAACAGCGCAGAAGCAGGTAGTCAATAAATCAAAGTCGCCTAGAGCGGCTTTTTTTATTTTGGCGAAGTATTTCCGCCATACCCTCGCCATACCCTCGGGGGAATATGGCTAAGCTGTCAGTGCGCTTGCATGGCATGCAAGAGGTCAGCGGTTAGCTCCCGCAAACCTCCACCAACAGCGCAGAAACAGGTAGTCAATAAATCAAAGTCGCCTAGAGCGGCTTTTTTTATTTTGGCGAAGTATTTCCGCCATACCCTCGCCATACCCTCGGGGGAATATGGCTAAGCTGTCAGCGCGCTTGCATGGCATGCAAGAGGTCAGCGGTTAGCTCCCGCAAACCTCCGCCAACAGCGCAGAAACAGGTAGTGAATAAATCAAAGTCGCCTAGAGCGGCTTTTTTTATTTCCGTGACCCATCCTGGAGTAGGGCGTAGGTCGGATTAGCGCAGCGTAATCCGACAATGCCGTCGATCCAAATCAACATCCATATTCATGCCGAGTCGCTTATGCGGCTTTTTTTACGCTTGCTGAAATTGCAATAACGCAGTATTGCCATATCGCACGAGCATCTTCTGCCTCATAGCGAGATCCCCGCAAATAAGATGCAAAATAAAACCCCCGGCAGTTGATTTCGTGAATCACCCCATGCTATACTTCGCGCACGCTTTTTTGAGGGGCTAAGCAAAGCCTTCAACGAGGAGTCCGCTGAGAGTAGTGCCAGCACAGGTCCCCATCGTCTAGAGGCCTAGGACATCACCCTTTCACGGTGAGTACAGGGGTTCGAATCCCCTTGGGGACGCC